>JABSRY010000391.1 GCA_013214985.1 Hyphomicrobiales bacterium | reverse complement strand
CATAACCATCTAAACGCATCGCAATGCCTTTAGATGCCATATATTCTTTGTACTGTTTAACCGTATAATCTCCAAAATGAAAAATGGATGCCGCAAGCACCGCACTTGCATGGCCTTCAATTACCCCATCCACCAAATGGTCTAAATTACCCACACCGCCAGAGGCAATAACCGGAATATTAACCGCATCCGCAATCGCGCGGGTTAGAGGGATATTAAAGCCCGATTTTGTGCCATCTCTATCCATCGACGTTAGCAAAATTTCACCTGCGCCTAAATTGGCGACTTTAATGGCAAACTCCACCGCATCTATGCCCGTTTCGGTACGGCCACCATGGGTGAATATTTCCCACCGTAATGCTTCGTCATCTTTAGAAACACGTTTCGCGTCTATCGCAACAACAATGCATTGATTGCCAAATTTTTCGGCACATTCGCCCACCAATTCGGGGCGTATTACGGCAGCTGTATTAATGCCCACTTTATCGGCGCCTGCCAATAATAATGCCCGCACATCTTCAACCGCTCTAACACCGCCACCAACGGTTAAGGGCATAAAACATTGTTCGGCAGTTTGTGACACCATGTTCAGCAACGTGCCCCTGCCCTCTACTGATGCCGTAATATCCAAAAAGCAAAGTTCATCTGCGCCTGCTGCATCGTAAATTTTGGCACATTCAACGGGGTCACCTGCATCTTTTAACCCAACAAAATTAACCCCTTTAACCACGCGCCCATCACGCACATCCAAACAGGGGATAATGCGGGCTTTAAGGTTATTGTCTGTTTGGTTTTTTGTTAAAAACTTGCTCATAATATACCGTTTATCTGGTTAGATTCGCCTGAGTAATGATATTGATAGCTTCTTCGGGGTCTAGGCGTTTGTCATATAATGCCCGCCCAGAAATAGCACCCGAAATTAGCTTATTCTCATCTTTTAGCAATGTCGTAACATCGTCAATCGATGCCAAACCACCCGATGCAATCACTGGGATTGAGGTTTTTTCAGCCAAAGCGCGGGTTTGATCTATATTAACCCCCGTTAAAATACCATCACGCGCAATGTCGGTATAAATAATTGCCGCAACACCCACATCCTCAAACCTTGCCGCCATATCAAACATATGCAGCTCAGATTGTTCTGCCCAGCCTTCGGTTGCAATAAAGCCGTTGCGGGCATCTAAACCCACCACCACCTGATTGGGGAATTTTTTACACGCTTCAATTACTAATTCTGGGTTTTTTACCGCAACCGTGCCCAAAATTACACGGCTAATGCCCATGCTCAACCAGTTTTCAATGGTTTCAATATCTCGAATACCACCGCCCAATTGCACAGGCATTTTTACGGTTTTTAAAATTTCCTCAACGGCAGATGCGTTAACAGGCTCCCCTGCAAAAGCACCATTTAAATCGACTAAATGCAAATAATCAAACCCCATATCGGCAAATTGCTCGGCTTGGTTAGCTGGGCTATCGTTAAAGATGGTTGCCTCAGACATTTCACCTTTAATTAAGCGAACACATTTGCCATCTTTTAAATCAATAGCTGGGTATAATGTAAATTTACTCATTCATCTTCTTTCAATAAATCATTGCTTAAACATAGGTCATATCGGTTGCAATTTTAATTTAAGGCTTCCATTTTAAAAAATTGGCTATAAATTTTAGCCCTAAAGCTTGGCTTTTTTCGGGGTGAAATTGCGTGCCAACTATATTATCCTTAGCCACCAATGCGGTAATTTTTTGACCATAATCGGTGGTTAAAATACACTCATTTTCATCATCACAATGAAACTGGTAAGAATGCACAAAATAGGCGTGTAGCCCCGTTTCACCAATTTCAATATCATTCAAAACATCGTGGCTTTGGCCTTGGTTTGTATATGCTAGCTTATTCCAGCCCATATGCGGTATTTTTAACTGTTTGTCATTTGGCTCAATAGTTTTAACTTGACCCTTAATCCAGTTAAGCCCAGGCGACCCGTCATATTCGATGCCTTCGGTGGCCAATAATTGCATACCAACACAAACCCCTAAAAATGGTTTTTTATCAATTTGTACGGCTTTATGCAACGCTTCAAACACGCCTTTGCGGGCTTTTAGACCATCATAACAATCTTTAAACGCCCCTACGCCTGGCAAAACAATATGGTCAGCCGCTGCAATGTCTTCTGGTTTATCGCTTATTGTAACATTTGTGGAAATTTTATAATCTTTAGCAGCACGTTCAAACGCCCTAAAAACCGAGCGTAAATTGCCTGAGCCATAATCAATAACTACTGTTTTCATATATTTGCATCTTATCGATAGGTTGTTTTAAATTTCATTCATCTGAATACATGCCAATCACACTGTCTGACTGGCGTTTGCCGCCAATTTTCCAATGCGATTTCTTATTGTCTGTTGGGTTTTTATCATTAATCGGGTTAATGATCGAGGTCGAAACATTGGTTGTTTCTACTTTATTCACTGGTTGTATATTGGTTTTTTCAACATTACCACCGCCCATAAATTGCGAGAAGAAGTTCACTTCAGCTTCTTGAATATTCGCCCCAAGGCTAACCCCAATATGGCGGTAATTGGCGCGTTGTAAGGTCCATTTTCTTAAAAAATTAGCTTCCCAAGCGAAAAGAATACTCACTCCAATATTAAGCCAAAACACAATTTGCGGTGCAATTATATTAAACTCAGCTAATGCCGAAAATAACAGTGTTACGCCAATATACATCACCAAAATTAGCCACATGCCCCGAAAAACCAGCCAAAAGGGGGTAAAAAACAAGGCAGGCCAGCAGAAACCATCTTTAATTAAAACAATATTGCCGTTTGAATAGTCACCACTATGTGCATGGTCTGAATTTTGTAAGGCTTCATAAAATGCCATTTCATTTGCTCACTTTATTTAATATCATGTTTTGGGCAGCAAAAAACTAGCCTAATGCACCTTTGGTGGTGGGTAGGCTATCTTTTTGTCTTGGGTCAATCTCTAATGCCTCGCGCAATGCACGGGCTAAGGCTTTAAAACAAATTTCAATAATATGGTGGTTATTTTCGCCATATAAATTTTCGACATGCAAAGTAATGCCGCTATTCATCGCAAATGCCTGAAACCACTCGCGAAATAATTCAGTATCAAAATCACCAATTTTAGGCTGACTAAAACTTACATTCCAAATTAAATAGGGGCGGCCAGAAACATCTAAACTAACGCGGCTTAAGGCTTCATCCATCGGCAATGTTTGGCTGGCATAGCGCCTAATGCCTTTAAGATCACCCATCGCTTTACGCAATGTTTGGCCAATAACTATCGCCACATCTTCGGTTAAATGATGAAAATCAATATGCAAATCGCCTTTGGC
>JABSRY010000390.1 GCA_013214985.1 Hyphomicrobiales bacterium | reverse complement strand
GAATATATTTCAAAATCAGAAATGCTTGATAAGTTATCAGTCGCGGCCAAAAAAGCCCACGCAGATAAAAACTTCGGTCAGGCAATACAATATTATCATCAAATATTGACGTTAAACCCATCCATCGTACAAATTCGGTTTCTTTTAGCCCGTGCCTATTTTCAAGCAAAAAAATTCGACCATGCAAATTATCATTTCAAACTGGTTCAAGCAGAAAATATACCCAAAAAAATATCCAAACTAATCCATCAATATCTAGCCTATATCAACCTCCAAAAAGATTAGGCAGTCAACTTAAGCGGCGATATCACACCAGAAAGCAATATCAATCACGGTGTAACCAATCAAACAGTGCTAATCGGCGGTGTTCCTTTTACACTTAATGACGATAGGCTAGCCGCACGTGGCATAAACCTAAATGCGTTCGCTTCTGTTACCTATACACCCAAAATAATCGATGGCCTGTACGGCCATGTCCAACTTTCTGCATCAGGAAACTATCTAACAAATCAAAAAATTCTAAACTATAATTTGGGTGGCGAATTAGGCCTGACACTTAAACAAAATGCTAATAAATTTAGCGCGGGTATTGCGTATAATAAACAATATTTCGACAAACAAGCTTATTCCAATAAATTAGGCACATGGGCAACCGTAGCAATGCCACTATCCGATAAATTATATTGGAGCGGCCGCGTATCAGCCAGCAAAACCTTCTATACAGGCACTGCAAATCGTGACTTAGATTTCAGCATTAAACAAAATTTCAGTTATCAACATAGCGTCGCACTAGGTTTTAACGCAGCACCCGTAATTGAGCTTAAGAAATCATTTAACAAACTCAAAACCAATACAAAGCTCGGCTTAACAATCGGTAGCCGTCATACCTTAGGGGCAGGCTTTACAATCAATACAAGTCTCGGTTCAAAACTAGCACTTTATAAACATCATAATAATGTTTTTGCAAAAACTCGTAAAGATTTGTCGCTCACTGCAGGTATTAAAGCAACCAATAGCCAGTTAAAATTGTTTAACTTCGCCCCCTATATTGAATATAAATACGAAAAACATAAAAGTAATATTCAAATTTATAATTATCAAAATCATTCATTTTCTGTCGGCATAACCACCCGTTTTTAACTTACTTGTTAAGTTTTAGGTAGCGGCATATCATTCAACCTGTAAAATAGATTTAAATTTTGCAGGTGAGCTATGAATAAAACACTATCATTCAACGATAAATATAACGCAATTGGCAATAAATTGTCTATTTATGAGGGCATTTTTATTACAGGTGTAACCTCAACAGGCATTTTCTGTCGTCCATCCTGTCGAGCAAAAAAACCACTTATTAAAAATGTAATATTCTTAGACACCCCACAAGAAGCCATTCAAAATGGCTTCAGACCCTGCAAAATATGCAAACCGATGGATCTAGAAAATGAAGCACCCGATTATGTTAAAAACATAATCAAAGAGCTGCACGAAGACCCATATTTAAAAATTAAAGATTGGAACTTGCTCGAGCGCGGTATAGAGCCAAGCTTAATAAGGCGATGGTTTAAAAAACATCATAATATGACATTTCATTCCTATCAGCGGATGATGCGCATTAACAAAGCCTACAATCAAATAAAGGGCGGCAATAGCGTAACCAACGCCGCTTTTGGCATTGGTTACGATAGCTTAAGCGGTTTTAACGAAGGCTATAAAAACATCTTCGGCAAGGCCGCTAAAGACACAAAACAAAAAAATGTCATTAACATCATCCGTTTCACAACTGCATTGGGTGCCATGTTCGCATGTGCAACCCAAAAAGGCATATGCCTGCTCGAATTCACCGATAGGCGCATGCTAGAAACCGAGTTTAAAGACATCTGCAAACGCCTAAATGCCGTCATCTTGCCAGGTGAAAACCAACATTTAGAGCAAGTACAAGCAGAAATCACCCAATATTTTAAAGGCGAGCGCAAAGAATTTCAGGTTAAATTAGACACTCCAGGCACAGAGTTTCAGCAAACAGTCTGGCAAGCATTACAACAAATTCCTTATGGCGAAACCCGCTCTTACAAACAACAAGCAATCCAAATCAATAAGCCGACAGCCGTGAGGGCAGTCGCGTCCGCCAATGGCGCCAATAGAGTTTCAATTATAATTCCCTGCCATCGGGTTATCGCTGCAGATGGCAATTTAACAGGTTATGGCGGCGGCTTAGCCCGCAAAAAACGCTTGTTAGAAATAGAAGCACAATAAAATTATTTTCTCTGTTTCGATACCATAAACATTACAGCGACAATGCTCAAAAACAACCAAGGCAATAAAACATAATCCAAGTAAACAACCAATGCAGATAAACCAGCTGCACCAAATAAAATAACCAATACAGGCGTAAAACAGCATATCGCGGCAACAACAGCGCTAATAATGCCAAATTTAAAACGTTTGTTTTTCATACCGATATTATAGCGTCATTATCAGCTTTGCCAAATAAATTAAATGTGAAAGCCACGAAATTACATTAACCGTTTCTAATTTTGCTATCCGTTCAGCGCCCACTGGTTACAGCCCAAAATATTGCCCAACTCAACCAAATTCGGCGTGGAGTTTCGACAATTCGTCACGCCAAATCTGTTGATTCTGCGGCTTTTGGTGCTTAATTTTTCGTCCCAAATCAGCCTCAAGTAACAATTCTAATTCCAATATGCGCTCCATAACAACCTCATCATCATCAATTACGACATCGTCAATTATCAGTTGTTTCGTCGGCGAAACTGATACAGAAGTAGCGCTAGTTTTAGTCATTAAACCGTCATAAAACACATCAGGATTGTTAATTTCAACCAGCCTATCGCGTTCAATCATAAAAAACCGAGTGCCAACAATATTACAAAATTTTCGATCATGGCCAATAATCAATAATGTCGCACCAGATGTGATAAGTTGTTTAATTAATTCTTCTCGGCCATAAAGGTCAATATGGTTAGTCGGTTCGTCTAAAATAATAAAATTAGGGTGCTGAAGGTTTAATTTTGCAAATAATATACGCGCTTTCTCACCGCCCGAAAGCACAGCAATTTCTTTATCCATCTCATCATAACCAAACCCAGCTTGCAAAATTGCCCGTTGAATGGTCAGGTCAGGCAAATCAAACGCACCATTCAAATAGTTAAAAACAGTCTTATTGCCGTCCAGTTGTTCTTGTTCTTGGTCATAATAACCCAGTGTAACTTGCGGGTTAAACCTAATTTCAGGGGCTTTTTCTGCACTATATTGGGTAACAAGGTTTTTAATAAATGTCGATTTACCAACACCATTAGCACCAAATAATATTATCCGATCACCATTATTAATGTAAAAACCGTTC
>JABSRY010000039.1 GCA_013214985.1 Hyphomicrobiales bacterium | reverse complement strand
GTATCATAATCAATAGAGAATCTATTTAAATCAAAACGTCAACACAATATTCGGAGTTTCAAAGACTCAGAGTATAGTAATATATCTAAACGCTATCCAGCTTTATTTATTGCCGTTTTGGGATGGGATAAAACCAAACATGAAATTGGCCGAGAAGCTTTTGGTTCTGTAAAATTCATTGCATATCTTGTTACCCATAACGAAAAACGCGCCAAATCAAATGAGACGGCATTAGTCCTAGCTGAGAGACTGACCACCTTTATTGATGGTCATAAATTTGTCCCCAAATGCCGTATTAACAGAACGCCGCCAACAGCCTCTAATATTGCGGTAATTGATCGCAAAGGCAGCCAAATAAATTTTTGGGCTTTGGTTTGGGAGCAAGTGGTTTCATTTGGGAATTCGGCAAATACTAAATTAGGTGCGGATGGTGATGGCAGAACGCTTGGTCAAACGATTGAGGATGCAGCCAATGCCTGATACTGGAAATATTGCCGAAATTACGCGCTTACTTGAGAATGTGCTGGTTATGACTTCGATTACAGAAGTGGATACCGCCAAAGCAAAAGTAAAAGTCGCGGTTGGTGACGGATCAAGTGGATGGTTGCCATTTTCAACACCCGCAGGAAAAGTGAGTATTTGGTCACCGCCAAGTGTTGGCCAATCAGTCATGTTGTTATCGCCAAGCGGCAACATTGATCAAGCGATTGTGTTGTCTGGTGGCTTTAATGATGCAAACCCGCCTAAATCAAGTGAGGCTGATTGTCTTCATATTTCTATCGGTTCTAGCTCTTTGTTTATCAAGGATGGCGAAGTCATCATTAAGGCTGACAAAATAACGGTTGAAGCAAACGAGATAACCCATAAAGCGCCAAAAGTGGTGATTGATTCAGACAAGGTTTTATTGGGAGGGACGGATGCAAATGTACCTGTTCATGGCAGTTCAAAAGTGTTGGTGAAAATGTAAGTAGATTATCGATATTTAGGGGCAAAAATTATTTAACAAAAACAAAGGTTAAGGCAGATGAATAAAAAAGCAGAAAAACAAGAATTGAAAACTTATGTAACCAATCAAGACGGGTTCAGTGGTGGTAAACATCGCAAGAAAGATACACCACTTGACCCTATGACGGCCATGCAAGCTGATCATGATTTAATGGGCGGTACTATTCGCTTAGAAGGTGAACCAAATCCGCATGATGTGACTGCTAAAAAAGAAGCTGCAACGGCTAAATCTGGTTCAAAACCTAAAACAGCAAAAGCATAGGGAAAGTTATAAATGCAGGGCGTATGTCAACATACAGGACAAAAACTAGTTGGTGAAGCTCATATTCGCCAATCTATTGAGCGTATATTATTTACGCCTTTAACCAGTATTGTCATGCGCCCTGAATTTGGCAGCGATTTAATTGATCTGATTTCTGCACCCTCCAATGACAACACCCGAATTAGAGTGTTTGTGGCAACTGCTAAGGCGTTAGCAATTTGGGAAAAACGCATAGAATTAAAACGGCTAGATTTGCAATTCTCATCTTTGGGTGTCGCAATTTTAAGCCTGAATTACACCAATTTAGAAACTGGACAAGATGTTCAACAATCTATTAGCAGCGGAGGTTTGAGTTAACATGACAAATTTATCAATTGATCTTAATAAAATCCCGCCTGCAGATATTATTAAAGCCGCCAATCATGAAGCCGAATTGCTTTTGCTTAAGGCCAAATATAAAGAAAAAGACCCTAGTTGGAATGCCGATACAGAAAGCGACCCAGTGTTCGCGCTGTTATCTTTGGCCGCTTATTACAAAGTTCAGGGCATTAATCAAATTAATGACGGTGCAAAGGCGGTTATGGTTGCCACTGCAACAGGTGCGGATTTAGAAAATTTAGCCGCGATATTTAACCTTAAACGCGAAATCATCATTGCCGCGACAGAAGATGTTGCCGCCGTTTATGAGGATGATGAACGGTTGCGTAAACGGGTATTATTAGCGCCAGAAGGTTATAGCAATGCGGGTAGTATTGGAGCTTATATTTTTTGGGCGCTAACCTGTAATAAAGTTAAAGACGCAAAAATAATGCGTTTTGATCGGCGTGATGGCTATCAAGGCGTAGCAGGAGCAGACCCTAGAGTGTCGATTAGTTTGATTGATTTTAAGAATATTGAAATTGTTGAGCTCGACGTAATTAATGAAGTTTCTGCAATTTTAAATGATGATGAAATCAGACCGTTAACTGATCTTTTGTTTATCGAATTTGCGTTTAAAAAATTATTTACGATTGATGCCACGCTAAAAATTTATGCGGGTGCATCGGCTGATGTGGTTAAGCAAAAATCACGCGAACAGCTTAATGAATATTTGGATAAAAATTATAAAATTGGCGTGGATATTACTTTATCGGGTTTGCATGCTGCAATGACCGTTGAAGGTGTTGAACGAGTAGTTATTATTTCTCCTGATGCTGATGTTTACGTGTCCAACGTTCAAGCTGCTTATTGTGCGCCTGAAAATATTATCATAAGCTCGGAGGCTGCTAATGCTTAATTCATTAATGTTAAGCCCTGATAACTTTGAAGGCATTATTGCTGAGCTATTAGGTGAGACTTTTGATTTGCCAGTTGCTATTGGTGATTTATGGAATGCCGATAAATGCCCTGAACATCTATTGCCGTGGCTTGCCCATCAATTCAGTGTGGATGTTTGGCGGGATGGCTGGGATTTACAGACTAAACGCCATGTTATTAAAAGTTCGATTTACAATCATTCGATTAAAGGCACGCGCAAATCTATTAAAAATGCATTGCTAGCGCTTGGTATTGTTGCTGATGTGAAGGCATGGCATGAACTGGATGACGTTGGTTCGCCTTATAGCTTTGAAGTTGTGGCGTGGGTGAATAAACAAATTGAGCAATCTGAATATTTAATCCACCCAGAATTATATGTGCAAATCAGTCAAATGATAGACGCTCATAAATCTGCCCGTGATGAATATGTCTTTAAAGTTGGCACTTATCACGCTTCAATTTTAAATGTTAGATCTGTGATCACCAATCATATTTTTGTGGAATTTAGTGGCGCAACTTATGTGCCTGAATATGAGAACGATATTAAAATCTCAAATGCATTTAGCAATTATATATTTTTAGAATATTCAGGAGTGACAATATGAATATAAAGAATTTTTCACCCGTTCAAACCGATGTCGGATATGCCGCAATGCTAAACGGCCAGTTAAATGGCAATAGTTGGGAAATTGTTGCGATTGCAATTGGTGATGCAAATGGTGTGGGTTACGTTCCGCAACCTGACCAAACCGCGCTTAAAAATGAGAAAATGCGTGTGCCAGTTTTGGGCGGCGAAAAGTTTGCCGAAGGCTTTAGAGTTATTGCTAATTTTCCGTATGATCCAAATGTAGGTGAAGTCGAACTTCGAGAAATCGGCTTTATCATGAAGAATGATGCCGATGAAGAAGTGATGTGGTCAATTTATTGCGACACGGGTTTAAAAATCACCACGTTAACAGAAGGTTTTACATACACCAATTCTTATAACGTTACCATTACCCGTGGCAATGCAAACAATTTGGTTTTATTGCCACCTGTGAATAATTTTCAGGCATTTAATCTTGATTTTTCTACTGGGATTGGCCTTGCATCAATGCGCAATTCCGCTGCCCTTATAAACCAAATCATCACCAATAATTATAAAATGAATGGAGCTTAAATATGGCCTTTGGAGCTGAACTAAACTTTGTTGCTGGTACTGATGTTATGTCAGATACAGCCGCAAAAATGCAAACAACCGTAGATGACATGAATGTAGCAAAAGCCGCAATGCTAGCTGAAAAAGATGCATTCATTAACGCTGGTATTGCAACCTTTATGAATAAAACGCCCGTTATTATTGGTGCTGGCGGCGTGGGTGACGTAAATGAATTTCACGATTTAAACACCTATAGAACACCGGGGATCTATCATCAAAATGCAAATGTAAATTGCACTGTCGAAAATAATTATCCTAGTAAATGGGCTGGTGTTTTAATTGTTGAAGTGTCATCTGCTGGTTATGTTTATCATACATATTCCCCTCGCTATACCTCTCAAAAAATTTATAGAACTTCTGGGGGTGGCGGTGTATTTGATGTTTGGCAAAAAATTATTCAAGGCCAAGACTTGGCGGCATCATTACCCAATCTATTGCCAAATTCTGGACGGTTTTGCAAAGATACGGCTGATTACTTTTATCTAGCTGATGAGGCAACTGATTTTTTAGCATCCAATATGAGTGTATATAATGGGGCAACCGTTGCACAACATAGTCAGTTTGTACATGGCGCTGATATTGCAACCAATGACAGTGAGAATAAAAAACAGGAAACACTAGATCTTCAAGCTAAAATTGGCAGAACTCAACATGGTATTGAATTTAATATTCTTGAAGTTACAGCGGGAGCAGGAACAACTAGCCCTTATGGCAATGGCTATAGAGCGTTCATGTTAACCTCATCTAGTATACAGGTACCTGAACACATAACTCTGATTTGGTATTTGAAAATGGTTGATGGTAATTCACAGATGGCATCCTCAAATCTTGTGTTTGATGATGATGTTTTTTCTGATCCGAATAGAATATTAACCCCTGCCGATGGGTGGGTATTGTGTAAACAAGAATTCTCATACCCCAATAATTATGGTGCTGGTTTTAGCCATTATCTTGAACCAGGCAAAAAAGCACTAATCGCGTTGCCTTCTTTATTATCAGGACATCATGCAAATTTACCTGCCAATACGGGCATGATAATTTCACAAAAATAGGAATATAAAATGCAAAAAACTATTAGAATTATAGCGAATGGGCAATCTATTCCTTTTACGACTGTAGCAACACCAGAAGAGGCTGCTAATGAAATCGCGGAATATATTGCTTTTGAAGCCGAACAAGGCCGCATAACTGATGGTGGCGAATTAACCATTGATGCTGATGATTTAGCAGCATGGCACTTAGCACTACATGCTAAAAAAGTGGGTGCAAAAGTTGGCGTTATATTAAGTTCAAAAACCAAAAACTTACAAACACAGTCAAATATTCAAGCTAAGTTTAGCATGATTGATACTAAATCAGCTTCAAACCGTACTGCCCAAGAAAAAGCCATTCATGCCGCCATTTTAGCCCTTAGTGGTTGGGTTGGTGAAGTAATGGCATTGGGTAAAACCTTAAAGCAAAATGTGAATGCCGATATTGAAACGGCCTTATGGCCAGAGCTTGACGCTCAATCATCTGCTGTTATTGCCGCCTTGGTAGAGGAGCTTTAAGCGTGTCTAGTTTTACGGATGAACCCACATTAATTATTAGCTCGGATGGCTTAACCGCCACAGTTGCTAGTGGGTTTAGATATTGGATTGGTACTAAAAATAGCAATCGATATGTGGACATTGATATTGGCTTTAAAACCGATGGCGTTACGTTGCCAAGGTTTACAGGTTTTATGCGGCCAATCGCCCCGCGCTGGGCATATATAAAAGCGGTGTTGGTGCATGATAAATTATGCAAATGCCAAAAGGTAGAGCTTGAATGTTTTGAAACTGGCTCAGATGCGAATTTTGTATCGATATCGCAAAAAGAAATTGATGCTGAATTTTACACCGCACTTAAAGCCCTTGGTATGCCTAAATATAAAGCTTGGATATTTTATAAAGCGGTGTCGGCCTATCAGTTCAGTAAAGCGTTAAAGCAAAAATTAAACTAATTTTAAAAGCCTTTTAAAAGGCATTAAACGAAGGAGAATATTATGCCAGTTTTAGCAAAACATCATGGTATCCGTGTTATTGAACTTGATAATGGCACAAGACCTATTGAAGTGGTTAAGCAATCGGTAATCGGTATCATCGGTACTGCGCCTGATGCGGATGCGGTTGCATTTCCATTAGATGAAAACATACTTATCATTAGTAACTTGGAGCAAGCTGCAAAGCTTGGCCGCGACGGTACGTTGCTTACTCAAATTGAAAGTATTTTCGCACAAGGCGGTGCAACTATTATTGTGCGCCGTATTGATGTTGGCATAGATGCGGCTGCAACGCTTGCTAATGTGGTTGGTGATCTGGCGACTAAAACGGGTATTTATGGCTTTTTGGATGCATCTTCTAATGTAAAAGTAGAGCCGAAAATCTTAATCGCACCTAGTTTTACAATGGCCTATACTGGCGTGCTTAAAAACCCTGCGGCGGTTGCATTACAGACAATGGCCGATAAATTGCGCGGTATTTGCATTTTAGAGGCAACCAATACCAGTAAAGAAGCTGCGGTTGCTTATCGTGATTTACACGGCCATGAGCGCTCATACATCATTGCACAAAGCGTTAAAATTTATGACACGGCTAGTCAGACTAGTTTGGATAAATCTGTAGTGGGCGCTGTGGCGGGGCTAATTGTTAAGCGTGATAAATCTGTCGGTACACATCATAGCCCTAGTAACCAAATTATAAACGGCATTACAGGCGTTAACCGTGCCGTTGATTTTAAATTATCAGACCCAGACAGTGAAGCGACTTATCTTGATAATAATCAAGTGAATTGCATTGTTTCTATTCAGGGTGATTTAAAGCTCTGGGGTAATGAAATGGCGACTAATGATACGTCAAAACGCTTTATTAATGTACGCCGCACGGCTGATTTAATTGCTGATAGTGTTGAAGAGGCATTTGTCTGGGCAATGGATAAACCAAACACGTCTGGCCTTGCGCATGAGGTGATTGAGCGGGTTGGTGCATTCCTTCGAATTATGATTAATGGCGGCGCTATTTTGGGTGGTGAGGTTTGGTTTGATAAAAGTTTAAACCCAATTGATGCGCTAATGCAAGGTGCGTTGTCGGTTAGTTTTGACCAAGAAGTGCCAGCCCCAATGAAAGATTTGCGTTTCTATATGTCTCGCAATAGCGATTATTATTTACAAGAATTTGACCAACTTAAAGCCGCTTAATTAGCGGGTTTGTAGTTGCGAGTTTAATTTACAAACGGGAGTTTGAAACATGGGTAAACAAATTATATTGGGCGCTAACTTACATATTGACGGTGTTAGCAAGCTTCAAATACTGGATAATGTGAGTATTCCAATCCCACAATCCAAAACCGAAACATGGCGCGGTGCTGGCGGTATGGTTGATCAAGAAATTCAGCTTGGTTATGAGGTGTTGGTTGCTAAATTTAGTATTATCGGTTTGGATAAAGACATTCAGAAATATTTAACGCTAGCGCCTTCGCCTAATACTGCATTTACTATTCGTGGCTATGCAATGGATGACGAAGAAAATGAAATCGGTATTGTGGCCACCATGCGCGGCTTGCTTAAAGCCACTGAAATGGATGAAATCAGCGGTGACAATCTGGTTAAATCTAGTTTTGAGATTGCTTGTAAATATTACAAATATGAGCAAGACGGCGAAAAAATCCATGAAATCGATGTGAATGGCGCGGTGATGTTTATTGGCGGCAAAGACATGCGCCCCAAAATGAAAACACTTCTCGGTCTTTAATCTCTTTCTGTCATGAGGCCTTTTATTTGGGCTTCTGATAGGCATTTCAAAATATAATTTAGGTGCAAGAATATGGAAAAAACAGTCTTTAAATTAGACAAGCCATTTGATTTTAACGGTCAAAAAATTGATGGTTTTAAATTTAAAAAACCGACCGTAAAAGACCGGTTGGAAATTTCAAAATTAATTGATGATTTACCAGAAGATATGACTTTTGAGGCTTCATTGGAATTTGATATTAAATGCCTGTCTTATATGACGGGCAAAGACCGTGCTTTGTTTGAGGCAATGGATGATGACGCATTTGATGAAACTAAAAAGGCTGGCGCGGTTTTTATGCCGAAGGGATGGAAAGACTATCTTTACCAACCCGCACAATCATCGCCAGAATAGCCTTTAATTTTAGGTGGTCAAAGGCTGAGATTGAAAGCCTGACAATAGAAGAATTTATATTTTATTTTTACCAAATAGAAAAGTTGCGCAATGTCAAATCTTAAAGCCGAACTGCTTATTACCGCAGATGCTAAAGGTCTCAAAAAGGAGGTCAAGCGTTCTATAAAAGACTTGATGGGGCTTGGTAAGGGTGGCATTGCGACTGCTAAAGATTTAAAGCGCATCGAGAAGACCAGTAAAAAATCTGGTATCTCATTAAAAAAACTGGGTGGAGATGCTAAAAAGCTGAATAAAGGTTTTAAGGCACTTGGAAAAACTAAACTACCAAAGGTACTCAAAAAAACAGATGCTGCAGCCAAGAAGGTGACTGGCTCATTTAAAGCTACGGCACGACAAACCAATGATTTAAAACGCAAACAAGACGCTTTAGCGCGTAGTGCGGATATTGCCAGTAAGAAATTATTAAAAGAAGCTGCTGCAGCCAAAGAGTTGGCACGGCAACAAAGAGGTTTGAAAAATACAAAAATAAATAATGGTGTTGCTTCTACTGGTTCGCGAGATACAAAAGGCCGATTTATAAAGGGTGCTGGCAAGCCAAATAAACGAAATGACAAAAAATCAAAACTCAAATCAGTTGCCAAGACTAGTGGTAATTTAGTCTTTGCAGGTGGCCGAAAAATGGGCGCATTGGCTGGTGGTCTTGGACTAATGGCATTTACTGGTGCTGTTAATAAATCTTATGATAACGTGGTTGAGGCAATCGCCCGTAATGATGTAATGGCGGGTGCTTTAAGCTCGGTTGGGATAGAAGACCCTGAAATCTTACTCAATAAATTTAGAAAACAACAATTAAAATTTGCGGGGGTTACATCATATGCCTCGGCAGATGCGGCTTATGGTGTGGCATCTACTTTTCCAAAAATGGATGATAATTCTGTAGGTGAATTTACAGTAGCGGCGGCGATTACTGCAAAAGCCACTAAAGGTGATGTGGCAGGAATGGCCGCTAACTTTATAGCGGGTTATAGTACATTTAAAAATGAATTTAAGCATTTGAACGATCAAGAGTTTGCTACATATTATGCCAATGTAATGTCGCAAGTTGTGCTGAATAATAAGACTGATGGCGATCAAATGAAGGCCATGATTAAAAACATGGGCGCGGGTTTAACTTTGAGCGGCATGCCGATGGCGGAACAATTTGCAATTGGCGCAATCATGCAAGAAAAACTTGAGGGCAGTGAAGTCGGCACAATGTTAAAAGCATTTGCGGCGAATATAGCTAAAGCACAAGCTCGGTTTTCCAAAAGTGGCAAAAAGATTAAAACCTTAGATAAAGATAATATGATTTTACCGCTTGTGAAAATTATCGAAAATCTAAAAAAGGCTTATGGAGAAAAATGGGACGCTAAAGAGCAAGCTGAAATGAGTGAGGCCTTTGGCGGTGTTGAGGCTGCAAGTGTGCTTTTTGCAATGAAAGATAAAAGTAAGTTGATTTTATCACAAGAAAAAACCTATCAAGGCCAGTCACATGAAAATCTTGATGTTGTTACGAATATGGCATTGGCTCATGATAAAAACAGCATTGCAGCTGAAAAGACTTTAAACGCTCAAGCCAAAGATGTGGTTTTGCAGGAAATGGGCAAGGCAAGACGAAAAGAGATTTTAGCAAAAGAGCGTAGCGAAAAAGAAGCTCATATTGCCGATGCTAAATTTGTTAGAGGAAAAGGATCAGATTTAACTAATAGTGAAATGGCCGCCATATTAGCGAAGGATGCTGCCAAAGAAGTGGGCGGATATTCGGGTCACATGGCAACGAAATTTTATGACTGGCATGTTGATGGGCTGGGCAAGGTTTATGATACATTTACTGACCTAATTACGGGCAAGTCTAATGTATCAGATTATATTGAAGTATCTGAAATTCCAAAACCAGCAACACCAAAACCCGTAATATCAAAAACTGATGACAAGAAATCAGATGGCATTGATTGGAGTTCTTTTCTACCCTCTATTACATTCACAACAGGTGAAGATTTAAAGAAAATAGACAAACCCAAAAAACCCGCATTAGTTAATCAAGAAAATCAACATTTAAAATCGACCACTATACCTCAATCTAAACCCGTTAAAAAATGGGATCCACAAGCTTTTTATAATTTACCAATGGATTTTGATAAATGGGATGTTGCATTAACACAGCTTAAAAGCCTTGGTATTAGTTCGTTGTCAAAACCTGTAAAAGAAGCCGCGCGGGCGGTTGGTATGGGCGACATTAATTTAGAGCAATTTAACGCCATTATTGGCCGTTTAGAAAAGGCCATTTCGACAGATAGATTATCAATGTTAATCGCTGAACTTGCGGCATTAAAAACACCCTTGGCCGAGCCTGATACCGTTGAACTTGCCACCACCAATATTGACAATGATTTTGATCAATCTCAAGACAATAGAAAATATGAAAAAAAGATCAGTGTTGTCAATCATATCATCGTCAATATGAAATCTAACGCCAGTCCTGCAGCAGTTGGCCAAGCCATTGGTGTTCATGCCGTGCAAGCTGTTAAACAGGGTGAAGCCCTTGCAGATGGGGAGTTTTAATTATGTTTATGGGATTAGGTGATTTTACTTTTGAAATTGGCGACACGATTTATCAATCTATATCAGAACAAATTGACGTGCGATTTGCGGCTCAAGAATATGTCGCAGGTGCTACGGGTCAACAACTGCTTGGACGTGGGGAACAAACCAAAACACTTGAAGGGGTGTTTTACCCGTTTGAGCATGGTGGCTTAGCTGCTTTGGCTGCATTTGAGGCTCAGGCTGGTTCATTCATTCCATTGATGATGGTGAGTTGGTCTGGCTCGGTGTTTGGCTTTTGGTTGGTGCGTTCTGTGTCATCTTCAAAAAGTCATTTATTAGCTGGGAATATGCCGCAAAAGGTAGAGTTCACTGTTGAATTGATAAAGGTTTAGGGGAGTTGTAAAAAAATGACCAAACGTGATCCAATAAATTATAGGGTAAGAAATGGCGAGCGTTTAGATCAAATCATCTATCGCCATTATGATATTAAATCTGACGAATTATCGGATATTCTTGAATTTATCTATGTTTCAAATCCGCATTTAGCAGCTATTAAACAGCCATTTAAAACGCCTTTAACTATTTTCCTCCCATCATTGCCAGAATTGGTTAAATCTCAGGGGGTAAATCTATGGGATTGATGCCTTTTTTTACATTTACCATTGATGGCAAATCTATTGGCGGATCAATTTCTGTTGCAATCCATGATGAAGTGGGCGCAAAAGCCGATAGCATTACTGCCACTATAGCTGATCCAAACGGCTTGGCATTATGGCCAATTATCAAAGATAAAAAATGCAAAGCTACAATTGGTTATTTGGATGGCTCACAAGCTACATTTGGCGATTATAAATTGAATGAGGTGTCCTATGATTATGGTGCTTATCAATTTACATTAACTGGCCATGCGGTTGATTTTAGCAAGGAAGCGAAGGCAAAAAAGACCAGGACTTTAGAAGATATTACGCTTGAGGTTTTAGTGGCGAAATG
>JABSRY010000389.1 GCA_013214985.1 Hyphomicrobiales bacterium | reverse complement strand
AGTGCAAAATATATTGCAACATTACACCAGAATAAAGTTAATTATTATGGTTAATATTTGTTAATGAAAACGCCGTGAGTCTCAATGGCGTCAGTCGCAACGGTAACCATATTAACAATAAGCAGTAAGATTAAAGCAGATGTTATAAATCAACAAAAAATCAGCATTCGTGTTGCTGCGCAAATCTTAGAAACAACGCACGACGGCGTCAACATAACTCGCGATTCTTCAGGAAATGTCAGTCGCGTTCAGATGGCGACAATTCCAACATTTGCCGAACATTCAATGATTGATACCATTGGCGGTGTCACTTCAGAAACAGCAACTGTTTTCGCATGGGATGATAAAACACAAGATTTTTGGCGTAAAACCACCAACATTATTAAAGGCGATGGAAAACGCGCCGTCGGTACGCCACTTGGTAAAAATGGTGCGGTTTACCCGATCATCACCAAAGGCACAACATTTGTAGGCGAGGCAGTCATTTTAGGCATTCCTTATTACACGCTGTATGAGCCAATTTTCGCAGCAGATAACAAACAGGTCATTGGTATATTGTATGTTGGCATTGTTAAATCTCGCGTTGATGCCATTTTAAATGATATTAGCAGCGGGTTGCTTATTGCCATAATCCTGGTGAGTGCGGTGCTTTTGGTTCTTGCATTCTTTATATGTCGTGCCATTCTGCGCCCCATCCCAGTTATGACGCAAATCCTAACAACCATCGCCAATAATGAAACTATTAAAGAAATCCCATATGATAAGCAGCCAAATGAAATTGGCGATATGGCACGAGCGATCGCTATTTTGGCGCAAAATAACACCGAACGCCAACAGCTAGAACAAGAAAGAGATATTAACAGCAAGTCTAGTGAAGATCGTCAGGTTTATGTTGATGGCTTAATTAGCGATTTTAGATCTACGATCACAGATGGTTTAGAAAATGTAACTAAAAACAGTTTAGATATGAAGTCAACGGCAGACGAATTGTCAAGAATTTCAAATGCGACTTCTGAACAAGCAACATTGGCTTCTGGCGCATCCGAAGAAGCGTCAACTAACGTGGGCACTGTCGCTTCAGCAGCCGAAGAATTGTCTTCCTCAATTTCAGAAATCACCCGTCAGGTTGAACAAACCACCAGCATTGTGCAAAAAGCTGCCGATACAACCGAGGCAACCAACCAAAAAATCGTCAGTCTGGCCGAAAAGAGCCAACGTATTGGCGATGTGGTGTCACTAATTCAAGACATTGCCGAGCAAACAAACTTATTGGCACTTAATGCCACCATCGAAGCTGCGCGAGCAGGCGAAATGGGCAAAGGTTTTGCAGTTGTGGCTTCTGAGGTTAAATCTCTAGCCAATCAAACTGCCAAAGCCACGGAAGAAATTTCAGGCCAAGTTGCCGACATTCAAGCCGCGACCGTTGATGCTGTAAAAGGCATTAAGGAGATCACCGAAATCATGGCCGAAGTAAACGATTATACCAATGCCATCGGATCATCCGTCGCCGAACAAAATAGTGCGACCATAGAGATTAGTAACAATGTTGCCCAAGCATCAAATGGCACTCAAGAAATGGCGTCTAGCATGTCCAACATTTCTGCTTCAATCGATGAAACCAGCTCATCGGCAAATAATGTGGCAACCGCTTCAACAGAAATGAATGCTCAAGTTGATATGCTTAAATCGTCAGTCAATGACTTCTTAAGTAAAGTGGCCTCTGCGTAATTTAAACCGAATAAACACAAATCAAAGGTCAGATGTTTCATCTGGCCTTTTTTTGATTATACTGCACAAATGTTGTCGGCAGCTTATGCCTATATATAGTAAAATTCAAAAGGCATATGATTGCTATCTAAGAATATATTAGGATATATATTGCCAATAAATGTAAATATATTAGCAATATGTATCAATATTTGTACTTTTTAAGCAATATAAGCAACCACTTTGCGTGGGTTATAACCTATAGTTCAGTTAGCTAAATTATGGGGAAATATAATGACGAATGATAATAATAAAACACTTGGCTTTGCAACAAATGCAATTCATGAAGCATATGATAATCAAGAAGGTAAGATCAGGTCTTTAAATCCGCCGATTTATATGACTTCAACTTTTGCGTTTAACTCTGCTGAGCAGGGCGCTGCTATGTTTCAGGGTGAAGAGCAAGGGCATTTTTATTCTCGTATCTCAAACCCAACCCTCGACATTTTAGAAAAACGTCTAGCAAAATTAGAAAATGCCGAAGCGGGTCTTGCATTTGGTTCAGGTATGGGCGCCATTACTTCTATTTGTTGGACATTCCTCAAAGCAGGCGACGAAATTTTATGTGATAAAACTCTATATGGCTGCACCTTTGCTTTCTTCGCGCATGGCCTTTCTAAATTCGGCATAACCATAACTCATATCGATATGACGGATGCGCAAAATGTTAAGCAAGCCATTAGTGAAAAAACTAAGTTGGTTTATTTAGAATCACCTGCAAACCCAAATATGCGCCTATGCGATATTGAAGCAATTTCAAGCATCGCGCATGATGTGTCAAATGTTGTTAAAGGTGATATAAAAGTCATTGTCGATAACACATATTGCACCCCTTATATTCAACGCCCGTTAGAGTTGGGTGCCGATATGGTGGTGCATAGCGCTACTAAATATTTGGGTGGCCATGGCGATATTATCGCAGGCATGGCAGCAGGCAATGCCGATGATATGATGCGTGTGCGCATCGAAGGCCTAAAAGATATGACTGGCGCGGTTTTATCGCCGATGGATGCGATGCTAATGATGCGTGGTATTAAAACATTAGAAATTCGTATGCAGCGCCATTGCGAAAATGCAATGAAAGTCGCCAAATATCTTGAGCAACACCCTGCGATTGATAAGATAATGTATCCAGGCCTTGAGAGCTTCCCACAACGTGATTTAGCCAAAAAACAAATGTCTTTATTTGGCGGTATGATCGCGTTCGAAGTTAAAGGCGGCATAGAAGCTGGGCGTAAACTCATGAATGCACTCAGATTAATTACCCGCGCGGTTAGCCTTGGTGATGCCGAAACTCTAATCGAGCATCCTGCAAGTATGACACATGCAACCTATACACCAGAGGAGCGCCTAGAACATGGCATTTCCGAAGGTTTGGTCCGTATGTCAGTTGGCCTAGAAACGCCAGACGATATTATAGCAGATATCGAGCAAGCATTTGACGCCATATATGTAGGCAAATTAGCAGCAGCAGAATAGCTAAATTCAGATTAAGGAATTGATGTCAAAGAAACTTCATCATTAGATGATTTAACCCGCCTTAACGAAACAGATGATTGAATGGATGCAATGCCAGATATCTTGGTAAAAACGGTGGTT
>JABSRY010000388.1 GCA_013214985.1 Hyphomicrobiales bacterium | reverse complement strand
ATGGCGGCGAAAGTCAACAGAATAGGTCATTATATCAGTGTAATCATTTTAAAGGCGTTAGGCTATACATCACCTTTGGTTGGGCGTATCAATTGTAAAATGGACTTGCCCAAAGTTGTCTTCCCACAACCACTTTCGCCAACCAAACCTAATATCTCACCCCTAATGACGTCTAAATTTATGCCATCAACCGCTTTAATATGCGCCACTACTTTTTTAAAAACACCTTGTCTAACAGGAAAATAAAGCTCTAAATTTCTAATTTCCAATATGGGCTTTTCTGCATCCATATCAAGATACCTCCTTATAGCGCACACACATAATTCTATGGCTATCGCTTATATATTCTTCAGGTGGCATGACATCGCATGCTTGCGTGGCAAAATCACAACGTGGCGCAAAACTGCAGCCCTTTGGCCGCTCATACGGGTCAGGCGTTGCACCTCTTATGGCCTTAATCGATTGATTTTTACCCTGTCCAAGCACAGGAATAGACGATAACAAAGCCCGCGTATACGGGTGTCTAGGCGTACGTAAAACATCATCAACAGTACCCGCTTCAACAATATTGCCCATATACATCACCGCTACTTCATCGGCCAACTCAGCCACCACACCCATATCATGGGTAATCAACATAATAGCCGTGTCATGTTCATTTTTAAGCTTATCCATCAGCCTAAATATCTGCGCCTGAATGGTCACATCTAAAGCCGTGGTCGGCTCATCTGCAATTAAAACCTTCGGGTTGCAAGACATCGCCATCGCAATCATCGCCCGCTGCCGCATACCGCCCGAAAATTGATGCGGATATTCATTAACCCGTTTTTCAGGTATCGGTATTCCCATGTCCCTTAATAAATCAATCGCCTTTAATTTAATGTCTTTTTTACTTAAATCAGTATGATATTTAAGGCTTTCTTCAATCTGAAAACCAATCGTGTAAACTGGGTTTAGAGCCGTCATCGGGTCCTGAAAAATCATCGCAATTTCTGCACCCCTAATTTTACGAATTTCAGCACCATTCCGCTCTAGCTGGTCAATCCTAATATCTCCGCGTTCGGCATGATAAGTAATACTACCCTCTTCAATACGCGACAATGTGGGCAATAATTGCATAATGGTCGATGCCGTAACCGATTTTCCGCAGCCGCTTTCGCCAACAATACACAAGGTTTTACCGCGTTTAATATCAAACGAAACCCCGTTAATTGCTTTGTTACAGCGGTTGTTGGTATAAAAATATGTTTTTAAATCTTTTACACTGAGTGCAATATCTGTTGTCATTATATCACCCCTGCAGTGTTGGATCGGCCGAATCTCGCAACCCATCACCAATAAAATTAACCGCCATTACAAATAAAGATATAACCGCGCCAACAGGCAACCAAAGCCACCAATTATTTTGTAAAACTCGCAAATCCTGCGCCACAATTAAAATATTGCCCCATGTCGGAATACTCGGCGGCACACCAAGGCCTAGAAAGCTCAAACCAGCTTCTGCCAAAATAAACATTGCAGTAGTAAGCGTTATATTAACTGCAATAGGCCCCAAAGCGTTGGGCAAAATATGCTTATAACAAATAAGCCAAGTCGATAAACCAAAGCTTTGCAGGGCCTGCACATACTCTTCTTCTCGCAGTGACAATACGCGTGCGCGGGTTAGCCGATACATTGCCCCCCAGCCAGTTAATACAAAAATAAGCATCAAATTGCCTAAGCTTTGCCCAACAATCGAAACCAATAACAATACCAAAATTATTTGCGGAAATGCCATAAATATCTCAGATACCCGCAGCGCAATAACATCAATCCAACCGCCTTTATACCCAGCATAACAGCCAACACCAACACCTATAAATGCACCGATTAAAGCACTACCCAGCCCCACTAAAATCGATACCCGTCCCCCATATAATATCCTCGCAAACACATCCCTGCCCGTCTTATCCGTACCAAAAATATGTTCCCATGATGGCGGCTGTAACATTGCCCGTAAATTAATTTTCATCGGGTCATGGCTGGTTAACAATGGCGCAAAAATCGAAGCCAATAAAATAATCAAAAATACAATAAGCCCAATTAAAACAATAACTGGGGTTAATGCCACTCTAAAACCATGGATAAAATTAATCCGCCATTCAGGCAACCCTTTAGCCCGAGCAGTTTTTATAAAGTCCCGCGATAACGAGTCTAACATTGCCGATCTAGAATAGCGCATCACCCCAGCGGTCATCATTAATGCCAATACCAAGCCTGGCAAATATGTGGCAGCCTATCCCATAATGTTTCATAGCCAGGCAATAAACGCCCACCAATAGGCAGCCAGTGTAAATTTAAAGCAAATATCAACAATGCCACCAAACCAAAAAAGAATTCAGGAATAGAAATACCCAACATGCCAATGATAGATAAAGAATTATCAGTCATACTGCCTTTTTTAAGCGCACTAAATACGCCAAGCAAACAGCCAAAAATAGTAGAAAAAACAATCGCAATAAAAGACAATTCTAAGGTTGCGGGCAACCGATCAAAAACAATTTCAGATATTGCAACACCGCCCGCTAACGAACGACCAAAATCACCCTGCAAAACATTAATAATCCAAATATAGTAGCGTTCAAAAAATGATTTATTCAACCCCAATGCTTCACGCATTTCATCTAATTGTTCTGCACTAATTCGGTCAGCAACTTCGGGGCTAATCATATGCGATACCGCATCACCTGGTGTCAGCTCCAAACCTAAATAAACCAGAAAACTAATAGCAAACAACATTGGCACAACAATAAGTAAGCGCCTAATGATAAAGGTAAGCATGTCATAACCTTTAATTTAGAGGGGAAAAAGAAATTGGCTGCATTCAATTATGAACACAGCCAACCTAACATATTATTTTGTGTTATTTGCAAATTTGTTAATGCGCAAAGAACGTGTGTAAGGAATGTCAGCAGCAATAACCTTCATATTCTCTATTGCTTCTAACGCTTTCACATCACCAACTGATTTTGTAAAACCAAAATCCAAACGACCAGCCGCAGCGTTTTTAAGCACGTTAGCATCTGCTTGCCCACTTGGGAATGATACAAGCTCATCGACCTTAGCAACACCACCATGATAGTCAGCAAATGGTGTATAGCGTACAAAGTCATTCATTTGAACTTCTTCAATTTTAAACGGGCCAGAACCAATTGGTCTTTGCCAAAATGCATGTTGTTGGAATTGAAGCGGCTTCACATCGCCTAACAAATGCTTTGGTAACGGTGGGAATTGGCTAAATGTAAGCAACATATTAGGCTCTGTCGCAAAAATTTTTGAAGGTTATTTTTTTGTAATTAAACACCAAGTTTTAGTGTCTATTTAACATAAAAT
>JABSRY010000387.1 GCA_013214985.1 Hyphomicrobiales bacterium | reverse complement strand
ACCCAATCAGATAACCATAGAATCCCTTCTTCTTCCGTTTCTGTCGATAGTGGATTAAGTCCTGTTTTTTTACCCACTTCAACGGTCGAATATTTCCCGCCAAGGGCTGCAACCTGCATTTCTAAGCCTTTTCTGTAATCAAGTACAAATACGCGAGCATTAACACGCTTTGCAGCCGCCATCAGCATAGCAACAAGGGCGGTTTTACCGCCGCCTGTTCTACCAAATATGACCGTGTGAGCGGCACTAGGTTCACCCTCTTGCTTACCTTTTGCATGGAAAGAAAAATTAAAGAGACTGCCATCCACTGTTGGCAGGGCTAATATCGGTTCTTTCCACGGCAAAACTTCTCTTGGTTTACCTGATGATGATCTGTGCAGACTTGCCATATCTGCAAAATTTTCATCATTAATCAAAGAGGCGCGTACACGTTTGTTACTGTTGCCAGGAAATTGAGAAAAGAAATTGGCCTTTTTATTGGCTCTATCTTCAACAAATTTTGCGCCAACATGGGTTGCTATGCCGTCAAGAACGGCCAATCGTTTTCGTAATTTTTTAAGATCTTTATCGAAGAGCGTAATTGTTAGCTGATGGTGTCCCCAACTTTTCAAATGCGAGGAAGCTTCATCTAACGCTATTTGCATTTCTGCGTAAGCTGAGACATTGCCAACATTATTGTTATCGACTATTTTCATGCGCTTTAGAATAGTGCTTGCGGCAGTCTGATCTGAAACACCTGTGAAGCTTTGAGTAATGACATAATCTGTACCAATTGGTAATTCATCAAAAAGCGTAACCCAAGTTGATTCTGGATATTCTTTCAATATTCGGGTTGCGCCAAACCGTTCTCCAAGAGGCCCTTCGGAAAGTGTAAAATGATCCTTTTGAAAGGTAATTCTGTCGGATACGATGGCATCACCCACTAAAACCAAACCTTTGCTTGGAAATACAGGATATTCTTTACCAGAGAATATACTGGCTAGAAATCCTAAAAGTTCGCCTTTTTTAGCACTTAATATTTTAGGGTTGATTGCGCTTAATCCACTGATTAACTGCCCTACAATTTTTGATAATTCTTCGATATTCTCGATTTTATTCTCAGCACGATTATTTTCGTTAAGCCCACCGAATTTCGAGATACGTTGAACAATCGATGCTCTTTTTATAATTGAAATAGTAATGTTCTTGTCACGTAAATCACAACTATCTAAATGCGTTTTCCATGCGCCATCTACTGCGCTTGCGAAATCATTTGTTTGTAGTGGTGCAGGAAAATCCTCATCGAAAATTACTTTACTAATTTTATGAATGTAAAATTCAAAATTGTCCCCTGCGCCTCGAATGACTTTTGAAAGAATATTTCGAATACTCTCTAAACTCGCTTCCTTTCCTGTCAAAGAGTCTAGCCCTTCAACACGAATGGATTGCATGATTGCATCGTTACTTAGACCGACGGTCGTATCATTCTGTAGAAAAAGATACGGTAACATTGCTATTATTGGCACAGGTGTATTGGGTTCATCGGATAATGCGTTTATTATGCTATTGGATTTTTTTTTATTTAGAAAATTAAAAACCATAAGGATCACCACCACAATGTTTTATTAGTTTGTTTGAGTTTCTCTTAATTTTGCTCGAACTGATTAATAATGCTTCTATAAATCTATCGTCATAATGAGCGCCAACCCTTAAACCCACATACAAAGCGACCATAAAAATTATGTAAAGCGTTATGGCTGTCCAACCTGTTAGCCATAAAATGGGAGGCCCTCCCAAAGCAAAAAGAGCAATTGAATAATAAAATGGTAGTCGAAGTGCTGCAATGTAGGAAGGCCGAGTTATGGCTTTGGACAAAGGCGTTTTTCTCATTATTATGAACCCCAAATGGATTGAACAAAAGTTGGAACACCTGCTGCAAGTACGATTATAATCATGACTGTAAATACTTTAGCCCAATCCATGAAATTGAAAGCACCTGCAAATAATACTGCAAGAAAGACGATGGTCATAATTAAACGACCTGTTGTGCCAGTCATAGCATTCAGAACAGATGTGAAGAATGTATTCAATCCTGTTGCATTAAATTCTTGCGCGAAGCTAGGCTCAATTAGCAACAGAAAAAATGCGCCTGCGAGTAGAGATAGGTTATAAAAACGTTTCATATTAAAATCCTTATTGGTTGTTTATAGTTTTGGTAGTTTATTGGTCGTCTTAAAGTTGGTCGTAAATATTTAAAACTTTTCTGACGTGGTTTATGGTTTCTTTATAGGGCGGTATCCCGCCATATTTATGAACAGCGTTTGGCCCTGCATTGTAAGCTGCGATAGCTAACTTAATGTCGCCGAATTTATTAATTTGGGCTAATAAATATCGTGCTGAACCGTCGAGATTTTGCATATAATCAAGACGATCAACACCCAAAGCTTTTGCAGTTTGTGGCATGAGTTGTCCTAACCCATAAGCGCCAACTGGGGACTTTGCATTTACTTTGTAGCCGCTTTCAATCTCGATATTTGCTCTAAATAGTTTTGTCCAGTCTCTGACAGAAAGCTTGACTTTCTTTAGGGCAATATTACTGCCATAGCGTAAAGCTGTTTTTTCAATAGCTGTTAAAATTTCTTTGGCGGGGGTTTTTCTGGTTATTTTATTATTCTTGCCAGAAATCGGTGTAACAGATTGTTTTGATGTTTTTTCACGATTAGGTTCTGTGAACTTAAATCCTTCGTTATAAACACTAAATTCGCTATTTTCCCCTGGAATCAAAACCTGAGCTTGTGGAAAGGTAGCGAATAGGATTACTGTAAAAATAATATTTATGCACATTTTGAGTACATTAGAAGGATTCAAAACTGTGGCTATAAAATTCATATAATTTATTTTCAGTTATGTGGTTTTTTAAAAATGTTTTTGGTTTTATTTATTTATTGATTTTGTGGAGGTACTGGTAAATGGACGGACGTTGCATGAGGGCTTATATCTTGTAATAATTTAAATAGAGGCCCGATACCTTTTACAGCTTTTGTTACATATCCTTTTTCACCACCTGCTAGGCGGTTAATCAGTTGTTTATGTACTCCGTGGTTGTCAATTATTTCTAGCCAATATATGGGGTTTGCTGTTGACGCACCATCCTCTAAATGGAAAATAACATCATATTTTTGTTTGTTTTTTACGTTTTTTCGAATGTCCGCTAATAAAATCACTTGTAACATCGCTCTTTTTTGATTTTCCATAAATCACCTCCGTTCAGAGGTAATTAAAGTAATTAACAACAAGTTAACACGAAAAGCAATCAAAAATTTAGCATCAGCCGATATTTATTATTTGTTTGTATAAGATTAAAATACCTATTTTATATCGGTAAATGTGAATTAC
>JABSRY010000386.1 GCA_013214985.1 Hyphomicrobiales bacterium | reverse complement strand
ATATCCTCTTACAAGGCGGTAATGGCGGTTTTGGTAATGCCTATTTTAAAAGTTCAACCAACCAGTCACCCCGCAAAGCAAACCCAGGCATCCCACCCGAAGAAATGTGGATTCATCTACGCCTAAAACTAATTGCTGATGCAGGCCTGATTGGTTTCCCAAATGCGGGTAAATCCACATTCTTGGCCGCCACCAGCGCCGCCAAGCCAAAAATCGCAGATTATCCATTTACAACATTGCATCCAAATCTTGGGGTTATTAATCAAGATAATAAAGAGTTTGTAATGGCCGATATTCCTGGCATTATCGAAGGCGCGCATGAAGGCGTAGGGCTTGGACATCAGTTTTTGGGCCATGTCGAGCGTTGCTCTGTATTGCTACATTTGGTCGATGGCACAGATGAAAAATTTGTCGAGAATTATCTAATTTTGCGCGATGAATTGGAAAAATATGCAGACGACCTCGCTCAAAAACCAGAAGTACTGGTAATTAGTAAAGTTGATGCCTTAAGCGAAGATGAAATTGCAGAAAAAATTGCCCAATTAGAAAAAGTAACAAACCAAAAAATATATACCATGTCTGCTGTTGCAGGCATAAATGTGCCCGATGTGCTACGCGCATTGCTTAAAATTATTAGTGAAGACCAACCCGATAAAATCGTTAATGTCCTAAAAGATGACATACCAGACGAAAATGCAAAGCCGTGGTCGCCATTATAGACCAAAATAAACAGCCAACTTTAGACAGATAAAATAATGACCAATATCCATCTTAAAGCTTTAGAGAATGCCAATAAAATAGTTATAAAAATTGGTTCATCATTGCTCATAGATGTGAAAACTGGCACGCTTAAACAGGTGTGGTTAGATGCGCTAAGCGCAGATGTGAATGCACTTATTAAGCTTGGCAAGCAAGTGGTCATTGTCTCATCAGGGGCAATTGGCTTAGGGCGTGCCCAAGCGGGTTTTGCCAAGGGCAAACTAAAGCTCGAGCAAAGCCAAGCCTCTGCTGCCATTGGGCAAATCGCCCTCGCCCGCGCCTATGAAAATGCGTTTAAGCCATTTAACATTCAAGCGGCACAAATATTATTGTCATTAGAAGATAGCGAAAACCGCAAACGCTATCTTAATGCCACCAACACCATAAACACCCTAACTTCTTTGGGTTTTGTACCCATCATTAACGAAAATGATACCATAGCAACCAGCGAAATTCGCTTTGGTGATAATGATCGATTGGCCGCACGGGTCGCCTCGATGATCGATGCCGATATGCTGTTATTACTATCCGATATAGACGGTCTATATACCGACAATCCTCAAAAAAACACAAATGCAGAACATATCGCAGTGATAAAAACCATTTCCGAACAAATTTTAAGCACCGCGGGCAGTAGCGGCTCAGATTATGGAACAGGCGGCATGGTCACCAAGCTGCTTGCCGCGCAAATTTCAACCTCATCGGGTTGCCCAATGATCATTGCCGATGGTCGCGCAAACAATCCTATTAATGCCATATTAAACGGTGCAAAATTTAGTATATTCTTAAGTCAAAATAGTATAAATTCATCCCGTAAAAAGTGGCTAAATTCGACATTAGACCCCAAAGGCAGCTTAACCATCGATAAAGGTGCCGCAAATGCATTATTAAATGGCAAAAGCCTGTTATCAGCAGGTGTCGCTGCCATAAAAGGTAAGTTCGATAATGGCGATACATTGGCAATATTAAACTTGGATGGGCAAGTCATCGCACATGGTTTAACCAATTACGATTCAAAAGATGCAAATCGCATCATCGGTAAAAAAAGTCACGAAATAGCTGATATACTGGGTTATGCAGGGCGTAAGAACATCATTCACCGGAATAATTTGGTGCTCATCAATAAGAATAGTGGAAAATAATATGTCGTCATTAGAACAACAAATGCTCGAAATTGGTAAGACCGCTAAAGCCGCATCTGCCACCATGTCTATTGCTAAAACACAAGATAAAAATACCGCACTCAATATGGCAGCAAAGGCCATCCGCAACGATGTTGATGCCATATTATCCGCCAATGCGATCGATATTAAAAATGCCCATGAAAATAATATATCGGCCGCTTTTATAGACCGTTTAATGCTAGATGCCGAGCGCGTCGAAGCCATTGCAAAAAGTTTAGAATTAGTCGCTCAATTAGCAGATCCTGTCGGCACAATCCTAGCCGAATGGACACCCCCTCAAAATGGTTTAAATATCAAACGCAAACGCGTGCCATTAGGCGTTATCGGCGTTATTTACGAAAGCCGCCCAAATGTAACGGCCGATGCAGGGGCATTATGCCTAAAAGCAGGCAATGCAACCATTTTACGCGGTGGTAGCGATAGCATACATTCATCAAAAGCTATATTAAGCGCCATGCACCAAGGTCTAAAAGCCGCAGGGCTGCCATTAGGCGCCATTCAAATGGTACATACAACCGACCGCGCTGCGGTTGGCCATATGCTTAACGGTTTAAATGGCAATATCGATGTGATCGTACCGCGCGGCGGTAAAGGGCTTGTCAGCCGTGTACAACGCGAAGCCCGCGTGCCCGTTTTTAGCCATCTAGAAGGCATTTGCCATGTCTATGTAGATGCCTCTGCCGATGTTAATATGGCGGTAGAAATTTGCCTAAACGCAAAAATACGCCGCACAGGCATTTGCGGCAGCGCCGAAACATTGCTAATCGATGCAAGTGCTAAAACAACCCATCTTTTGCTAATCATCGAAAAATTGCAAGCAAATGGCTGCGAAATTCGCGGCGATGCCTATGTCCAAAGTGTGGGTAAAAATGTTAAACCCGCCAACGAAGAAGATTGGGTAACAGAATATCTAGATGCCATTATCTCTGTTAAAATAGTCGATAATATTTCAAATGCGATTGAGCATATTAATCATTATGGCTCGCACCATACAGATGCAATTATCAGCCAAAATGCCGATAATGTCGGGCGCTTCTTTAACGAAGTAGATAGCGCCATTGTTATTCACAACGCCTCTACCCAATATGCCGATGGTGGCGAATTTGGCATGGGTGCCGAAATTGGCATCGCAACTGGTAAAATGCACGCGCGCGGACCAGTTGGCGTTGAGCAACTTACCAGTTTTAAATATGTTGTTTCTGGCGATGGTCAAACTCGCCCCTAAATGCAGGTGGGCCGATTGTTAATAAACAACACACAGCCCTATCAATTTATTAAATTGCCTTCCAACCCAAACGGTCGAAAAATCGGCCTATTTGGCGGGTCATTTAACCCTGCCCATAAAGGCCATTTACATTTAAGTCTAGAAGCCATTAAAAACCTTGATTTGGATGAAGTATGGTGGCTTATAACCCCGCAAAACCCTCTGAAAT
>JABSRY010000385.1 GCA_013214985.1 Hyphomicrobiales bacterium | reverse complement strand
GCTGCTTCAACTCAACACAATCCAAAATAGCATTACTGCCTTCATGCGCCCCATATATTTGTAAATCGCACTTGCCATATGCTGGGCTGTGGCTAATCAAAACACAATCATTAGGCATATTTTTAAGCATTTTGGCGGCAGCATCTTCACTTAACCATTCATTCCAATCATTGTCGTTAGACTTGGGTACTTCACACCCCAATCCAAAAAAATCAATGCCATCAATGGCTATGCCATCACCATGTAACAAATGTAGGTGCTCATGCTGCAAACATAATTTTCTTATTTGCATTAAGTTATCATGGTTGCCAGAAACTAACAAAACAGGTTTATTAATTTTAGATAATATACCAATCACTTAGTCGCCACCCACGCCAAAACTGGCATAATCACCAGCACCGATAACAACATCCGCCATTTCGCTTTGTTTCACCACATCCTGCATAAAGTCTACATTCATATGCACATCACTAAATGCCAATATTTTCATCAATTTAACCTCAATAAAACCAAACCCAATAAACAAAAAGCCAATGCAATCATCTTCATAATACCAAATTTTTCTTTAAACAAAAACACCCCAATAAGCATTACAAAAATTATACTCACTTCACGCAAAGTACTCACTGTCGCAATAGATGTTTGCGTAAACGCCCATAAAATCAATGCAAACCCTAAAAAGGATGCCCCACCGCCAATCAACATCACCATTTTTTTACTAATAAATATCAACTTTATATTTTGGGGTTTTCGAACCGCCATAAAAGCAATAAAACCAAAACCATTTATAATCGCTAAACTGGCATAAAAACTAACCGCATTGCCCGCTAACCTAGCCCCAAACCCATCAATCAAGCTATAACTCGCAATAAAACAAGCCGTAATCAAAGCCAATATTATTGCTTTGCCATTGCCATTAAAATCACTCGAATTAGAAAAAACCATACAGAACACTGCGAATATAATCGAACCTAACCCCAACATACTCAGCGTGCTAAACTCAATGCCCAAAACTAAAATCGAAAATATAGTCACCAACAATGGTGCTGTTCCCCGCGATATTGGGTAAACAAGCGATAAGTCACCATGAGTATAGGCCAATGCCAAAAACATCTGATACCCAATATGAATAATAATGGCAATCGCCAAATAGCCGTAGCTATCACCATGTGGCAACCCCGTAAATGGCAGAGTCACTAACCCAACAAACCCAGCACCGATCACCACAGCCGTCATGGTCAGTAGCTTGTTATCTTGCGATTTTACCAAGCCATTCCAAATCGCGTGCAATAAGGCCGCGGTTATCACTACCGAAAAAACTAATAAACTCATTTAACTTGCAAATACCCCATCTAACGATTTAAATCCCTTAATCTCTATTGGGTTGCCCGATGGGTCATAAAAAAACATAGTCCACTGCTCCCCCGCCTCACCTTCAAACCGTACAGATGGCTTTAGTATAAAATCAATTTTAGCGGTTTCTAATTTATGCGCTAATTTCTTCCATACTGGCAGTTCAAGTATAACGCCCAAATGCGGCATAGGTACGACATGTTCACCAACATGTCCGGTCTTCTTCACACTAAAAGGCTCTCCTAAATGCAAAGATATCTGATGTCCAAAAAAATTAAAATCCACCCAACTATCGGTAGATCACCCCGCTTCACAGCCCAAAAGGTCACCATAAAACTCATGTGTTATATTTAAATCTGTAACATTATACGCCAAGTGGAATATTGTTTTCATATCACCTCCAAATTAATTTGCATATATCATTATTAACCATATAATCCAAAAGCAACAAATCAATTAAAATCATAGGTTTGTAAAATACAGAAAGACCAGAATGCCAAAGCTAAAAAATTACGGTTATATAATTTTAGGCGATGCCTATATCGCCGAGCAACATAAAGCCACAATTAAATCAGATAGTTTCAAAAGCACCATTATTTGCACCGAAACAGTTGCAGATGCCATAAATGTCGCCAAGCAAATGGTTGCAGATGGCGTCGAGGTTATTGAGCTATGTGGTGAGTTTGGTCAATCTGGCGCCTTTCAAATAGTCAATGCCATCAATTGCAAAGTCCCAGTAGGTTATGTTAGTTTTGTCGGTTACGAGCACGAAAAATTAATAGATTTTCTTGGTAAATAAATAAAAACTTAATGCAAGTTTCTCAAAAGCATGACATCATAGAATCAGGCATTCAAAGAGGTAAAATTATGCGAAAAATACTCAAATCCTTTGCTATCAGTCTTATTTTATTACTCACAATACCCACCATAGCAAGCGCAAGCGATGCATCATTGAAGCGGGTCATGGGCTTTTCGCCAGACGGTAAATATTTCGCATATGAACAATATGGCTACCATGATGGTTCAGGCTTCCCCTATGCCGAAATTTACTTCATCAACACCGTAAATAATAGCTGGGTGCCAGATGCACCACCAATCCGCGTGTTGATTAAAGACGAAAAAGCGAGCATTACCCAAGCCAGAGATATCGCTATTCGCAAAGCAACACCCTTCGTTAAAAAGCTTAAAACCCTTACAAATGGGTTTATCTTAGTGTCCAACCCCATCACCCAGCTCGATCGCAATAAATATAAAACCCATTTTGGTACCCACCCTGGCGCCCCTACTTTAAATCAGTTTAAAATGAGCTTAGGGCTTAAAAGTGTAACCAGTAGCAAATGCTCAAAATTAACCAATAAAACTCCAAAAATATTTTCATTATCATTAAATTCTGTCAACAATAAGAAAATTTCAATGACTTATAATGATAAGTCACTGCCCACTAGCCGCGGTTGCCCGTTAGATTATTCAATTTCAGACATTCATTATTTCGAAGCCAATAACGGGGATGCGGTTTTCTTAACTTTCATAAATGTTATGAAATTAGGCTTCGAAGGTTTAGATCGTCGCTTTATGGTCATTCCTTTCTTCATTAAAAAATAAGTATCGTCATGTTTCTAGATTTTGTTAATAACCGTTCATTATTCGCACTAAAATTAGGCATCTTTGCGTTTATAATTACCAGTTTAAGCGAGTTTGTTTTCACACACGATTTTTCCAATAAGGTGCTTCTTAGCTTGGGCACGGGTTTCTGCACGTTCATCGCTGTTTATCTAATGCATCTTTTATTATTCAAATTCTTAAAATCCCTATTTTATAAAATCACCCTAATCATTATATTCCCATTACTATATATTCTGCTGCTCATTAGCTTCTTCGGCTTTGTGTCAGGCATTTTTCAATTTAAGCTATTTCAAGTCGATATCGTCCATCAGATATATCTGCAAATTTGGTTTTTTTTAGCCCAAGGTTATTTTTATTTGAGCTTTAGCCCTAAAATTCCACTTTTTATTACCACGACAATAATCATGGT
>JABSRY010000384.1 GCA_013214985.1 Hyphomicrobiales bacterium | reverse complement strand
TATCATAATCAATAGAGAATCTATTTAAATCAAAACGTCAACACAATATTCGGAGTTTCAAAGACTCAGAGTATAACTTAATATTTACATACAAATATATGACAAGTACGATAAATTATAGCCACGGTTAGTTGATGTTTTCATGGTTTCAAAACCACGAGCGGGAATAGTCAATCGTTTCAGTTTGGCTAGATCCGCTTCAACCCGGTTGTTCAGATATTTAATTGTCCTTTACAATGCTTTCTCTGATAAAATTGAGTAAAGGTGCAAAATTACCTTCAGTAACTACTGCAAATGTCTGTACATTGATGTTTGGATCTGCAGAAATATAATCGGTTAGTGATAGAATTGGTAATTGATTAGAACCAACTGTGGTTAAATCCTATATGAGAGAAAAACCAATGAAGTTAAGAGTTGCTATAGCCCAATTCTGCCCGAAAACAGATATATCTACAATTGTTTCTTTAGCGGTCAAAGAAAATGCTGATGTGCTTGTCTTTCCAGAAATGTGGTCCAATGGATATCCAGCAATTGGTTCGGCGAGTAAACGTGCTGAATGGTTAGCAGGAAGTCAAAATCTAGATAGTGAATATCTTCGCAGCTTCTCCCAATTGGCTCTTGAAAATGGCATCGCAATTTTAACAACTTTTCTAGAAACGGGCGATCCTAAACCTTTCAATGCTGCTGTGCTTTTTGATCGGTATGGTGAAAATATTCTTCACCAACGAAAACGGTTTCCTTGTTATTTTGCGTCTTCAGAGTCTGGTTGTGAGGCAGGGCAGTCCTCTAAGACCTGTAGTTTATCTACTAAAAGCGGTGAAATAGTCATAGGCATTATGATTTGTATGGATCGGGAATTCCCAATTGTAGGAACAGATCTTGCGAATAAGGGTGTGGAAGATGTTCTCGTTCCGAATAGTTGTGACTTAGTGAAAGATCCAATTATTGGCGATGTAAGAACCGCTGGAATTCGAAGTAGGGCTTTTGAAAATGTTTTTGCTATGGCAGTAGCCAACTACCCAAATCCCAAAAATGACGGGCATTCAGTAATAGTGGATGGTTTTGGTAAAATACTGGCTCAATCGGATAATAAGGCAGAGTTGTTGGTAGCAGATATAGATATTGCTCAGTTACGCAAGACAATAAGAGAAGATGCCTTTCGCAGAACAATGGGTCATCACTGACATTTCTTTAGTAAAGTCAAATACAACCTTCGACAGTCTATTAAAATTGCGATATCTCACGCTTAAAATGTATGTTTTTCGGCAATTTTTTGTTCTGGTGTCCGCATGCCGTCGCGCCATACCCAATATCGAATGGTTTCGCTGCAATTAAAGTTAATCACTTGATAATTTTCATTTGCGTCCATTGCATGTATCACAACACCCCCTAAAAACCCACCTTTGAGCAAGGCTAAATCTTCAATCGCCAATTTAATAGCATCTTCTAAACTTCGCCCTAATTGCATGGCTAAAATGATGCAACGCGCTGTTGATGTGCGCATGGTCATTTCGCCTGTATGGGTGCAAGCCGCTGCGCCATAACGGCTATCGGCATAAAACCCAGCACCTGGAATTGGGCTATCACCAAGCCGACCTGGATATTTCCATGCCCATCCAGAAGTTGAGGTGCAAACTGCAATATCGCCTTTATCATCTTTGCCCAAAAACACCGTCGTATCGCGCACCCGTTCGGGGTCAGTTATTAAATTGCTTAGCGGAGCCAATGGTATGTTAGGAAACTGGTCTATCAAATTCGGCGCAACCGTTTTTTCAATTTTATTGCGCCACACCCGTTTTGAGTCGGGCATTAATACTGCCTCAGGCTCGAAGCCACATTCTTTAGCAAATCTGCTTGCACCTGCGCTTGTTAGAACCACATGGGGCAAACGCAGCATAACCTCACGCGCAACTTTAACCGCCGATAAACTATCTTGCAACGCCCCAACAGCGCCAATTTGGCGGCTCGTGCCATCCATCACCGCGGCATCAAATTCCATTTCACCAATCATATTTGGCCAACCACCATAGCCAACACTGCGTACTTTAGGGTCGCGTTCGACAATGCTAATGCCTTCGACCAGCGCATCCAAAATCGGCAATTCGTTTTCTAATAACTTCGCGCTCACCTTTATGCCATTCGTGGCCTCTACATTGGCTAAAATTAGCATATCACCTACCCTTATTCTTATACTGGTTCGTTATTTTTCAAACTGGCCATTTATCAATTTATCGTCCAAATCATAGTCATCATTTAGAAACAATATATTAGCGTTTGCACCTGCTTTTAACATGCCAACCTGCCCATCCAGTCCCATAAGGGTGGCTGGGTTTTGCGTTGCCATCGCCATTGCTGTTTCAACATCAATGTCAGCATTATTAATTAGATTTTTTACACTCGATATCATATCGATATGCGCCCCCGCCAAAGAGCCTGCTTGGTTTACCAACCGTCCATTCTCAACCTTAATTAACTCATCATAAAGCACAAAATGATCTTGCCCACCGATGGTCGACATTGCATCCGTTACTAGAATCATATGGTGGGGTATCTTTCTTGATCTAATTGCAATGCCTAACATTTGGTCGGCAACATGGTGTCCGTCGGCTATAATTCCGCAATATACCGTGCTATTTAATGCTTCGCCAATAATTCCAGGCTGACGTGATGTCATTTGTGGCATGCCATTATATAAATGGGTAAAACAAGTTAACCCTTCATCCAATGCAGCGGCGGTTTGCTCGGCGGTTGCTGCGCTATGGCCTGCCGAAACTATTGCCCCAAGTGCACTTAGTTTTGCAATGGTACCAGCAGGTACACATTCTGGTGCTAGGGTAATTAAAACGGGTATATTTGCTAAGGCTAAATCAGCAACCAAGTCAAATATCAGGGGTTCAACCGCCCTAATATAACTGGCTTTATGAGTGCCTTTTCGTGTCACATTTAAATAAGGGCCCTCTAAATGTATGCCTTCAACCCCAAAACGCCCTTTTGCCTCTATAACGGCATTTACCGCCTCTCGCATCCCTTCGGGTTTGTCGGTAATAAAAGTTGGCAACCATGATAAAGTACCAAATTGCTTATGGGCGTTGTAAATGGTCTCAAGTGTGGCCAATGTGGGTGAATTGTTAAACAAAACACCGCCGCCGCCATTCACTTGGATATCAAAAAAACCAGGGCAGAGCGTGCCTTTTATCTGCCATACACGCGCTTCTTGAGGCATTTTCGCTATGTCGGCCAGTCGAATAATTTTCCCAGCCTTAATCAATAATGCGACATCATGGTGTAATTTGCGACCGTCAAATAAATGCTGCGGCGCAATCCACCATTCTAAATCTGCCGATATATCAAATTCTGGGCGCTTAAACATGCCTTAAACCTCACGATAAACTTCAAAATAAGGCAAT
>JABSRY010000383.1 GCA_013214985.1 Hyphomicrobiales bacterium | reverse complement strand
ATATTTCTTCACTGCCTGTGACCGTACCGCCAGGGCTGTTAATGATCACAATAAGCCCAGATACCTTTTCTGCTTGTTCGATTTTGTTTAGTTGATTGATGAGTGCCTCATCGCCATAAATGATGCCTGTAATATCAATAGTTGCAATATGTTGCTGCTTAAATGAAAAGCTTTGCTTATCGATAGTAACGGCACTAATCGCCAATAAACCGACGATTAAAATAATAACTGCCATAAAGCGCCAAAAAGTTAAATGACGCTTAAGGTGGCGTTGTTGTGCTATTTCATGGGCATTTAGGGGCATAAGTAAATTCTTTAAATTATAGGTGCTTTATCTATGCCCGATTTGTTAAAGAATTAAAAGATAATTACAATATCATTACACATTATTTATGCTGTGTTGGCAAATTAAACGGAAAAAAAGGAGCAAGTAAACTTGCTCCTCTAAATTGATATAATAAACTCATATTAAATGAATTATTATTTTTTGTTTAACGCTGCGCCAAGAATATCACCAAGTGATGCACCTGAATCGCTTGAACCATATTGTGCGACTGCTTCTTTTTCTTCAGCAATTTCTAGTGCTTTGATAGAAACAGATACACGACGAGAACGTGCGTCAAATTGAGTGATGCGTGCATCTAGTGTATCGCCAGCTTTAAAGTTGTCTGGACGTTGATTTTCACGGTCACGAGATAGGTCATTACGACGAATTGTAGTGGTTAATTCTGTATCGCCAATTTTAACCAATACGCCATCATCAGAAGTTGAGATAACTAGACATGAAACAATTGCGCCACGTTTAAGACCAGTGCCTGCTTCGCCTGACATTGGATCTTGACCCAATTGTTTAATACCAAGGCTAATACGTTCTTTATCTGTATCAACTTCAAGTACCACAGCTTTAACGCTCTGACCTTTTTTGAACTCTTTGATTGCTTCGTCGCCAGATATGTTCCAGTCAAGATCTGATAAATGGACCATACCGTCTACGTCGCCGTCAAGGCCGATGAATAGACCAAATTCAGTGATGTTTTTAACTTCGCCTTCGATTTCTGTACCTGCAGAATAAGTTTCTGCAAATTTAAGCCAAGGGTTGTCAAGACACTGTTTAAGACCAAGAGAAATACGGCGTTTTGAAGGATCAACTTCAAGTACCATAACTTCAACTTCTTGGCTAGTTGCAACAATTTTGCCAGGATGGATGTTTTTCTTAGTCCAGCTCATTTCAGAAACATGAACAAGCCCTTCGATGCCATCATTAAGTTCTACAAATGCACCATAATCAGTGATGTTAGTTACAACACCTTTGAAGCGCGAACCAATTGGGAATTTATCTTCAACTTCTGTCCAAGGATCAGCTTGAAGTTGTTTCATGCCAAGGCTAATGCGTTGTGTATCTGGGTTGATTTTAACGATTTGAACTTGAACAGGTTCGCCAACAGTTAATACTTCTGAAGGATGGTTGATGCGTTTCCACGCAATGTCTGTAACATGCAATAGACCATCAATACCGCCAAGATCAACAAATGCACCATAATCGGTGATGTTTTTAACGATGCCTTCCATTTCTTGGCCTTCAGCAAGGTTAGCCACGATGTCTGCGCGTTGTTCTGCACGGGCTTCTTCCAAGATAGAACGACGAGAAACAACGATGTTGCCGCGGCGTTTATCCATTTTAAGAACTTGGAATGGTTGAGAAATGTTCATTAATGGTGTGATGTCACGGATAGGACGAATGTCAACCTGTGAACCAGGTAGGAACGCAATAGCGCCATCCAGGTCAACAGTGAAACCGCCTTTAACACGGCCAAAGATAACACCAGTAACTTTTTCGCCAGCTTCTGAAGCTTTTTCTAGGCGGATCCAGCTTTCTTCACGGCGTGCTTTTTCACGGCTAAGCATTGCTTCGCCCATAGCATTTTCAACACGTTCAAGATAAACTTCAACTTTATCGCCAACAACTAAAGTGCTTTCTTCGCCAGCAACATGGAATTCTTTTAAAGGAACACGTCCTTCTGTTTTTAAGCCAACGTCGATGATGGCTAGGTCGTTTTCAATAGCAATAACGCGTCCAGTTACAACTGAACCTTCGTCTAGGCTTGTATCTGCAAGTGACTCGTTCAATAACGTTTCAAAGTCGTCCATGCTTGGGTTTAGGGATTCTGACATTAATGTCTCCAGATTTCATATATAGGGTTGGCCAATAGTTTCTCTACTGGTCTTCAATGATTTACACATGCAAACCACTGCATTTAATTATCTGCCCTTAAAATAAAGCGCAGATGATGAAGATTACTGACTTTGCCCTTTGCCCACACGATTGGCTAGTTTGGCATTAATGTAAGTAGATAAAGCTTCAATAACGGCATCTATAGACATTTTTGACGTATCAATCAAGTGGGCATCATCAGCTTTTTTCATAGGGGAGGCGGCTCTATTGCGGTCTCTATAGTCTCTATCTTTTATTGCTTGGGTCACTTCTTCTAAGGTATCTTTGCGACCACTTGCCTGATAGTCAAGAAATCTGCGCTTTGCACGGTGTTCTAGGCTCGCTGTTATCCAAAATTTAAAGTCAGCATTTGGGAAAACAACAGTGCCTATGTCTCTGCCATCGATAACCGCACCGGGCTTTTTTGTTGCAATATTTTGTTGGATTGCTGTTAATATGTCGCGTACATCGGGGATAACTGCAACTTTGGATGCGTTTATACCAACGCCCATTGACCGTATGTTATTTGGCGGATTGTCTAAATCCTCTGCGGTGATTTGGTTTGCTGCACTGATTGCTGCCGTAACAAAGGTATCGGTTGTGTCATCCGTGATGCCTTGATCCAACAAGTTAACACCCGTTAAGCGGTATAAAAGACCAGAATCTAAATGCCGTAATTTGTATTTTTTTGCAATTAGTTTGGCAACGGTACCCTTGCCAGATGCCTCGGGCCCGTCTATCGCGATAATCATAACTCATGCCTTATTTAAATTGATCGCCCAATGATTACGCCGATAAGTTTAAATTGTCCAATTTAAAAAAGGGTTTGGTTATTATGCTGCTAATTTTTCAATTTCAATTGAAAGGATGTCGAGTTTGTCTATTAATTCGTCGCCCTTAATATGCAGTGTTTCTATCGATGTTTTTACCGTATCTTCATCATGGTTTTTATAGGCAATAATTGCGTCGATTGCCATTTGTTCAATGATGTCTTGCAGTTTTTTAAGTTCCATAAATTCGGGACGACGCGCTATCGGCGCATTGTCATTTTCTTCACGCCATTTAATGAAGCGCCGTTGGTTGAATTTACTTATATTATGTTCATCCACCTCACCAATGCCCATAACCGTATCCATAACTTTTTTACGGAAAATAATATGATCAAGTTTGGACATTTCACAAATGCTTTGTACGGAGATGCATGAGTACCAA
>JABSRY010000382.1 GCA_013214985.1 Hyphomicrobiales bacterium | reverse complement strand
TTTTTGATTTTTCTTAAAAACTCAAACTAAAATGAAAGGAAGTGTCTCATGACATTTTTTAACCGTGACGCATCACGCCAAAAAACGCATCTTAAAAACTACCCAAAGATTAAAAATAGTTTCTATCCTTTACTGATTAAAACCATTGCTGCGCCACTAATCCCATTGGCTCTCTTGGTAGTCTTTGGACAGCCAGCTTTGTGTATTAGCTATAAATATTATGAAGGCAGTAGCAAATCACAACGCCATTATACCCGTTGCGATTATCTAACATTAACAGGTTGGAAACGCGTTGAACCAAGCTATGGGGTTAATCAATGCCCTCTGGTTACTTTATTACCCCTCAATATTAAAACATTATTTGGAGATTTTTTATCATGAACCAAAAAACATTAAACTTAAGCATTGGTGTAATCGCTTTTATCAGTGCCATATTAAATTATGCAGGTCTTGCTTCTATGGTTGATGATAGCTGGATGCAGAAAGGGCTTTGTGCCTTAACTTCCGTAGCCGTATTCACTGCATTATATTTATTTTGGACATGGGCATTTGGGGTTATGCCAGAATTACGCCACCCACAAAAACGCTTCGCAAGCTGGCTAACGGTTGCTTGTGGGGTAATTGGAATTATTGCGCTATCTGCCTATTGGAATGTCGTTGCATTGGCTAAAAATGAAATTGATACTTTAAGCAAGCAATCAGTCATTCCAAGGGTAGAACGTTTTTATGCAACAGCCATTCGGCAAAGTGGTGTTTATATTTCTGTTAAACCTGAATTGGTTGGGTTTGCATCTGATATTGGCGCGAAAGCCAATGGTGAAGCAACTAACGGTAGTATTACGGGTTCGGCTGGTAAAGGTGGTGTGACTGCTGTACTGCGTCAATTACAAGCCAGTGTTGCCAATATTGTCCTTTCCGTTGATGAGGCATTGGATGTAAATTCAAATCTAAAAAATAAAGGTGATAAATGCCTTGAACAATTGCACCAAAATATCCAAGAAAATAAGTCTTATGGCGCAAGTGTGAATTGCATCAATAATGTAGTGAGTGATCTTAGCAATCAAAATATTGCAAGCTCAGTTGAACATGCGATGGATGGATTAACATCAAGCATCATTATGCCAGTATCGATTAAAACCGATAAGCAACGCCAAGCCGTTCAAAATATCTTGGATGGTTTACAAAACCGTGCAGATAATTTTGCATCTAAAGTACGTTCTATTAATAACAACATTATTGACCCGTTAATTGTTGAACGTCCCAATATTATGGCTGGTATTTTAATCTATTGGAAATCTATCATTCCTGCCATAGCGACCGCCATTGCGATAGATTTAGTACCACTAATTATTTTGATATTTAAAGTACTTTTATATCGTGATGCAGAAACCCGTGATGACCCCCGTCATCTATGGACAATTAGCGAATTATCCGATGCCATGGCGCAATTTAAGCAGATTAGTGACCAATCAACCGCTCAAATAGCACCATCAACCGAGCCAAAAAAACTATCAGATTTTGATTTTGAAGATCATGATAAAAAGGCAGACGGTTTATGAAACATTTATTCGTTTTCCTGCGATATTTTGGTGTCGTAATTATTGTCCTATTTGGTTTTACAATTGTTGTTGTCAGTATTTTTAAAGATGCCGATTGGTCGTGGCTAAATCTAAATACTGACAGTAAAATAGGCGCATTCCTCCGATCTGTTGGAACAGAACAGGCAAATGTTATTCAAAATTTTGTATTGTTTAAGAATAAACCCTATAAAAAATTCGAGGTAGTGACAGGCATTCAATATCTCTCTTCGAATACCCAAAAAATTGACATTCAATGGTGTTATTTATCCAGCAAGCCCAATAAAGGCAATGCGGCTTTAAGAATTCAATTGGCGGATATTGATAATAGGGGCGTTAGAATTATTACGCCCTTTACCTCCAAAGCCCTACGCCAGTTTGAACTTACTAAATCTGTGGCGACGACATTGGTATCAACCCATTGTCGCTTTCAATAAATTTACTCCCCTAACAAAAAATTAAACAAAGGACATTAATTATGTTTTCCATGATTAAGGATATTCCCTATATCGACACGATCATGCCGTTATTGCTAGCTCTAGGGCTTTGGACATGCACGCATATATTTTACATCGGACCTGATATTGTCGGACCTCGATTAGCAACAAAATATTATCTGCCAGCTTGTAAAGCAAATTTAGCCAATGCCAAACAAACTAGCATTGAGTTTAGGCAACGTAAAAATGCCCGCAAACAATATCAATTACAACAACGCCAACAAATGATTGGTGATACATTTGGCAATCTCATGAAGAATTATTTTGGTCAAGAATTCTCGAACAAATATTCGGATTCAATGATATTGAATCCCATGAAGATGATGCCGAATGTGGATGCTTTGCTTGCGCTAAATAATGGTGCTGAGCAAGCACCCGTTCAAAATATAGATGGTTCTGCATATTGTGCCTGTCTTGTTGAGGAGGTCATTACTGAGCGTATCTCTATGGGTTTATTCTCAGCTTCCATGAGAATTTGGAAACCAAAATCCATTCGGCAACTTGAGAATCCAAAGACGGAACTGATGACCACCAATATCTGTATTCCGCCTAAATTTTAAAAGGAGAATTTTCCATGAATAAGCATTCCAAATTTATTTATCGCTCTGGCGTATTAAGTGTCACCACACAAATGTTGAGGTTCAGGGGACGGCGTTACCGTCTGTCCAAAATTGAAAATACAATTCTACGGCGACCTCTATTCATTATTGCAACAGGTTTTGCCATGCTATTTGTTGCGGCAACCATATTTAATAATGATATTATATATTTATCTGAAACGATTATTTTATTGACGATATCAATATTCATCATGCTTACCACATGGTTTATCGGCACATTACAAATTCATTCACGCACGCTTTCGACTAGTGAGGGGGCAATCACTTGGCTATATAAAGACCTTGCCAAAGCACAAGAAGCCATTGAAGAACTTAGTATGGCAAATGAGGATAATGATGATGATTTATAAGACAGAAAATGTGATGAATAATGACCATTTTTATAATCGCATTACTTCACTTTGGTCAGGGGGATACAACGGGGGAGCGCTAGCGTCCCCCTTGTCAAGAAGTACTGGTGTATTACACCTGTACACATCTTGCCTAAGGTTGTGGTTGCTTTGCTGGCTCTGGCTTTGCTGGCTTTTGTTGGTCTGGCTGTGTGGTTGTGTCGGTTGTTTTTGTTTGCGGTTTTTGTCGTCTTTAGAATGAATATGATGACATCATAAACCGTTCCACTTGCACCCAATTTGCATTGTCGATGATGCCCTCTAAACCGTAAGCGCTTCACCAATCACACGGAATTTGAGGTTGCAATATAGTTCCACGGGAGCAATTGTTTAATTTGGCTTTG
>JABSRY010000381.1 GCA_013214985.1 Hyphomicrobiales bacterium | reverse complement strand
GGGACAACAAAACACCCAATCAGAAGGCTTCGAGCAAATGGACTATGCATTAGAGCGCGGCGTAAACTTCTTTGATACGGCAGAATTATATGCAATTCCGCCAAAGGCCGAAACCCAAGGCTCAACCGAAACTATCATTGGTAACTATTTTAAACAACGCAAAAACCGCGATAAAGTTATTTTGGCGTCAAAAGTTGTCGGCCGTACGGGTATGAAATGGTTCCGTAAAAATGGCGAAGGTGCCGAGCTTAACCGGGCAAATATTGAAGAAGCGGTGAATAGCTCATTACGCCGTTTGCAAACAGATTATATCGACCTTTATCAACTACATTGGCCAGACCGCCCCGTAAATGCATTTGGTAGCCAAATATATAAAGAACTGGGCGAAGAAATAAACACCATTGAAGAAATTTTAGAAGTGCTGCAAGACCTTATCAAAGCAGGTAAAATTAGGCATGTCGGGCTTTCGAACGAAAACCCTTGGGGTACAGCACAGTTTATTCGCTTGGCCAATGAAAAAGGCTTGCCGCGTATGCAATCTATCCAAAATGCATATAATTTGCTTAACCGAATTTTCGAATATGGCTTATCAGAATTTTCACATCGCGATGATATAGGCTTGCTTGCATATTCGCCCTTAGCTCAAGGTATGTTAACGGGTAAATATTTAAACGGCGCCGCCCCTGCAAATTCAAGGGGCACATTATTTGGCCGCTTAGAGCGCTACCAAACCCCAAATGCCGAAGCCGCAATTCATAGATATGTTAAAATCGCTAAGGATTTTAATTTAGATGCATCTCAACTGGCAAACCAATTTGTCACAACCCGCCCATTCGTTACCTCAAACATAATCGGCGCTACAACAATGGATCAGTTAAAAACAGCAATAGACTCAACCCAATTAGTCCTAACCGATGAAATTTTGGCAGCCATCGAAGAGGTGCATCTAGTACATACCAACCCTTGCCCATAATAAAACACACTAATTGGTTCGAATTTATGCGTCATAAACGGCTCGTGGGCTTTTTGCCCACTTCCCAGTTTATTCCTATAACTTCTTCCCAATTAGCGTGTTTAGCTCGTCGTACGATGGTTCGAGTATATGCGCCATAAACGCTCGTGGGCTGGGTGCTTAACTTCTCAGTTTCTGCCTATAACGGCATCATACTTAAACAAATGCCATCATAGATTTTAAGTCTATGATGGCCTTGAAGTTGTTATTTACGCAACTATTCTTGTAATAAAATCTTCTACCTTATTTTGTAACTCTTTTGTTTGAACAGACATAACTTGGGTAGACTCGCTCATATGATTGGCCGATTTGTTGGTTTGTTCGGCACGCTTTGCTACCGTTTCCATATTTTCCGAAACCAACGATGCTTCCCTAGAAGCCTCTTGAATATTCTGTGAAATCAATGAAGTAGCACTGCCTTGTTCTTCGATAGCACTGGCAATCACCGTGGTAATTTCATTGACCATATTCATGGTTTTAGTGATTAGCTCAATAGAATTAGTGGTTTCCTTAGTCGATTCTTGAATTAAACCAATGTGGGAGCTAATTTCTTCAGTCGCTTTTGCGGTTTGGCTTGCCAGTGTTTTAACTTCAGAAGCCACAACAGCAAAGCCTTTACCCGCGTCTCCTGCTCTAGCCGCTTCAATAGTGGCATTCAAAGCTAATAAATTTGTTTGTTCGGCAATAGATTGAATTAAAGCAATTACATCTCCAATATCAACGGCAGCTTTAGACAAGTCTTTTACTTTTTCAGTAGTCGTTTCTGCACCTTGCATGGCTTCTTCAACAATGTCGCGGCTCCGATGCACTTGCCGACTAATTTCAGTAATAGACGAATGTAACTCCTCAGATGCTGCAGCAACTGTCTGCACATTCATCGACGCACGGTCAGCAGCGGTTCTTGCGGTAATAGATTGTTCGGTACTTTTAACCGACTCTTCTATAAGGTCGTCTGCGTTCGAATTCATATTAGAGCAACTCGTACTCACATTATCAATAAAGCCCATGACTTCTTTTTGAAAGCTATCGGCAAATTTATGTTTTTCAATATCAGCCTGTTTTGTGATATTTTCTTTATCAATAATTTGTTGTTTTTCCAATTCAATATTTGCTAGTGCATTCTGCTTAAACACCAGTACAGCACGTGCCATATCCCCAATTTCATCACTTCTTCTGCCACCTTCAACATGTGTATCTAGCTTGTTATCGGCGATAGCAGACATAACATCGGTTAATATCGAAATCGGTTTAGTAATCGAGCGCGACAATAACGTTGCCAATATTGTCAGGATAGATAATATGACAAGCACATCAATCAACATATAGTTCCGCGCAGAAACAAGCGGCGCATATACCTCTTCCACATTCTCCACTGCAACCAGTGTCCAAGTGACATTTTTAAAATCTAAATCCAGCACAGACATAATTGAATGGTGCCCATGGTAAATTTGATCATGGCTTGTATGAACAGCATCAGTAGTGCTTTTTGCAAAAATTGGGGCATTAACTTTGGCTTGAAGAATTTTAAAATCCTCGTTAATTTCAGAGTTGCTGCGCAATAAATGATTTTTAGAGCCAACTAAAAAGGTTTCGCCAGATAAGCCCAATTTACCGTTAGCTTTCATAATGTTATTAATATTATCAATCGGCATTTGAAAAGCAATAACCCCAATGCGTTTCTTATCAGCATTAAAAACAGGTTCGGCAATAAAGCTTGCTGGGGCGCCATTGTTAGGGGAATATGCCTTATAATCATCAAATGCTTGTTCGGTAATGTTTAGAGTTAAGGCTTTTTTGTAAACAAATGCCAAACCCGTGGTTGTATATTTGCCAGTTATCAAGTTGGTGGCATAATCTAACTTTTTAAACACAGAATAAACTAAATCACCTTCTAAATTGAATAGAAATACATCTTTATAGCCGCGCTTATATACAAATTTCCGTAATTTAGGATGGTGCTTTTTATGCGCAATATTGTAATTGTTTTTCTCAGATGCAAAGTCTAACTTTTCTTTTTCATCTATTTTGTTAGGATTATTTGAAATATATGCGGTCTGTAACTTTGCTTCTGCTTCGGTTCCTAATTCTTTCCATGCGCTACTAAATTCAACAATAGCCGAGGTGATTTCTTGGTTATTGGCTTTTTGATGTAAATCATTTTCAATTTGGCTAAGATATTCGCCCAAACGCTGTTGCTTATTGGTTAATATAAGATCAACCCTATGGTCAATGTCACTTTCAACACTGGTTTGAATTGCCTGATAGCCGACATAACCAACCCCCATTGCAGAAATTGCAGCTGCCACTATAATGGCCAATGGCAGTTTTATAGAAATTTTCAAATTTGATTTTCTTTCGACGTTATCTGTCATCACACCCTCTGTATTAATTTATACCCCCGTTATATCAGGGCAT
>JABSRY010000380.1 GCA_013214985.1 Hyphomicrobiales bacterium | reverse complement strand
GCAGAAGTTATATTGGAAAATTACCCTGTATCTGGCCTTGGAAACATTACTGCGATTGCAGATTTAGCAAATGTTTCGACCCCAACCGTGGTGCGCATGTCTAAAAAAATTGGGTTTGCTGGTTTTATAGAATTGCAGGCCAAGTTACGCGATGAGTTGAAGGCTACTATGTCTAACCCGATTGCGAAACATGATAGATGGGCGGAAGGCACGGACAATCATCATATACTCAACCGTTTTGCAGACGCGGTGATGGATAATATGCGTCAAAGCTTGGGGCAGTTAGATGTTGAAGAGTTTGATCAGGTTATAAAATTATTGGTTAAACAAAAGAATTCTATTTATGTATTGGGTGGTCGCTTAACACGCAGTTTAGCCGATTACTTTTTTACCCAAATGCAAGTAATGCGCGATGGTTTAATACTTGTTCCGCCCAATTCGAACACTTGGGCGCATTATATTGTGAATATGAAGCAAGATGATATTCTTGTTGCATTTGACATTAGACGCTACGAAACTGATATTTTGATGATGGCTGAAATGGCCAAAGCCCATGGTGTTAAACTTGTTTTAATTACTGATCAATGGGGCTCGCCCGTTGCTAAACATGCTGACCATGTTTTTAATGCGCGCATTGAAGTGCCATCGGCGTGGGACAGCAATATGGTCACTATGTTTATTTTGGAAGCATTACTTGCAGGCGTTCAAGCGCAAACATGGGATAAAACTAAAAAGCGCATGAAAACGCTTGAAAAGCTGTTCGATCAATCAAAGCTATTTGACACCCATTAGAAATTTAAAATACATAATTACAGTGTGATTTAACAGTCGACATTTATAACTGGATGATAGCGATTTTTTAGACTGGCTATGGTGTTTGTATACTTGTCTTGATGAATTTAAGGTAGCTGCCGTTGTGATTTTAGTTTGTAGTCTACCCAAATTATATTTTATTGTTATGATTGCGGTACAACGCTTTGATGGACGTAAATGTGGCTGTTATTCATCTAGAACTCTATGAGATTAATGACAAAGTAAACCAGTTGGCTTAATGCTTTAGTACAAAATTAACTATAATATGTCCAAATTTAAAACAGTTTTTAAAGTAATATTTAATGTTTTTATGGAGCGACACTAATGCCAAATATAAATCTTTTCTCAAAAAATATGAAATTAGCGCTCAAACTGCCAATATTGTTTAGCTTAGCGGCGATATTGGCAGCTATGAGTTCGGGTTATTTGGGATATTTCGAAATTACGAACCAAACCTCATCATCGGTAATTAATAGGTTTGAGGCTGTGTTACACGGCCAGCAAAAATTGTTGGATAGTTTTTTTATGAATATTGAATCTGACATTCACATTAAATCAGCTTCTGCGGAAACAGTAGCGGCGTTAGTTGAATTTAATTCGGCTTGGAATGAATTGGGTGACAATGCCGAAGAAAATTTACAAGCCGCATATATTACTAATAATCCGCACCCGACGGGCGAAAAAGATAAATATGACCGGGCAACAGATAATAACAGCTATAATTCGGTACATCAAAAATACCACCCCTATTTTCGTGAATTTTTATATGTTCGTGGTTATTATGACATATTTTTATTTAACGCTAATGGTGACTTAGTATATTCGGTCTATAAAGAATATGATTACGCCACTAATTTTAAAGATGGAAGGTATAAAGAAAGTGGGTTGGGCAAGGTATTTAGAAAATCGTTAAAGTCCACCAATAATGAACATTTTATAATTCAAGATTTTGCGCCTTATGCACCAAGTGGCGGGGTTGCTGCTAGCTTTGTTGCAGAACCTATATATGCTGAAGGAAAGCATGGTGATTCTAGCCAAATAATAGGGGTTATTGCTTATCAAATGCCAGCCAATATTATAGAAAATATTATGGAAGCTGGCGATGATTTAGGCCGAACGGGTGCTACATTTTTGGTTGGAGCGGACAAAACGTTAAGAACACTCCCTAACAATTTAAAAAATGTTGAAGTTTTGGGATCTAAACTTACAGCAGATATATTAGTAAATGAACCTCTTACGAATGTCGTAACAACGTTATTTGATCAGGACTATTTTGGCGTTAACACGGTAATGGCAGCACGTAAATTTACGTTTCATGGTCTTGATTGGACATTAGTGGCTGCACAAGAATCTGAAGAAGTTTTCTTGCCGTTGGTGGATGCCAGAAATTATATGATTATCGCTACTTTGGCGGTGACTGTGATTATTACAATATTAGGGATTATTGCATCACGCGCGGTTACTGGCCCTATTGGCAAATTGACAAAAACGATGGAGGCACTGGCAAAAGGAGAATTGGATACTGTAATTAGTGACAGCGAGAGGAAAGATGAAGTTGGTGAAATGACTAGAACGGTTATTGTGTTTAAGGGTAATGCAATAAAACGTGTTGAAATGGAACATGCGCAAATAAAAGAGCGTGAGGAGATGATCGTTAGAACTAAAGAGCAACGTGTAGAATTTGCTGAAGAGTTTCAGGCTAATGTAATGGGCTTTATCGAGAATGTTCAAGATTGTTGTAAAAATATGAACACAACATCGAACGAATTGATTGACGGCGCAGAGCAAAATACCAAACACTCTGACGATACCAAAAGTGCTTCTGAGAAAGCATCTTTAAACGTTCAAACAGTTGCTACGGCGGCAGAAGAATTATCATCTTCTGTAGGTGAAATATCTAGACAGATGAATCAGAGCCGTAAAATTGTTGAAAAAGCGGTTATTGGTGCGGAACAAACGGGTGAAAAAGTTGGAAAACTTTCTATGGCAGCAAATGAGATTGGTGATGTTGTATCTATTATACAATCGATTGCGGAACAGACTAATTTGCTAGCATTAAATGCAACTATTGAGGCTGCTAGAGCCGGCGAGTCTGGCAAAGGGTTTGCAGTTGTAGCCAATGAAGTAAAAACACTAGCAGCACAGACTGCCAAAGCGACGGAAGATATTAGCCATCAAATTGAACAAATTCAACTTTCTACAAAGGAAACCGTATTTGAAATTAGTACCATAACTGAAATAATGGATAAAGTGAATGAAATTACAACTGAGGTTGCATCCGCAGTCGATCAACAAAGTTCGGCCACGATGTTAATTACTGAAAATATTCAGCAAGCATCGGCAGAAACTCAGTTGGTTTCTAAAAATATGGCATCGGTGAGTGGGCGGGTTTTTGAAACAAATCAACTTGCGAACAAAATTAACGAGGCCGCAAATGATATGGACAATAAAACCAGTCAGTTACATTCTGAAGTTGACTTATTTATTCAAAAGATTGTCTCTTGAATTTTTGATATATTCAGTTTGTCAGTTAGAATGCTGACACTTCTTTCTATTTGTACAAATAGAAAGAAGTGTGGATGAGCTACCGTTACAGGATTGGGTTTTAACACCCGCCTTAATCAAGGTT
>JABSRY010000038.1 GCA_013214985.1 Hyphomicrobiales bacterium | reverse complement strand
GGAGTTCCCATGAATATAATTCGCTTGTCTTTAACCTCTAATATTTTAATCTTCGGATTGGGCTTTTTTGTATTTTTTTAATGCTCTACTGCGTTTTAAACGTGAGATATGATCGATAAACAGCACCCCGTTTAAATGGTCTATCTCATGTTGGATGCAAGTCGCCAATAAACCTGTACAAAGCAGCTCTTGTGCATCGCCATTATAATTTAAAAACGTAATTTTGCATTCGCTTGGGCGGATAACATTTTCATAAACCCCAGGGATCGATAGGCAACCTTCTTCATATTCGCCTACATCTTGGCTTTCCCATATAATTTCGGGGTTAACAAAAAACATCGGGCGTTTTTCATCTTCTTCGGCCTCGCGTACGCAATCTAAAACCACGATGCGCCGCAAATCACCTATTTGGCAAGCCGCTAGGCCGATACCCGGTGCGTTATACATCGTATCTAACATGTCATCCATTAATTTACGGACTTCATCGGTGACTGTTTCTACAGGCTGACATATTTTTCTTAAAACATCGTCGGGATGTTTTATAATCGGCAATATGGTCATTATTATCGGTTCTTTTCTAAAGTTTCTAATAATCTACCAAACTCAATAGTCAAAACTGGGTATGACGTCAATATTTTAGCAAAATATCTATCAAATTTGTGTTTTTCCAATTATTTTCAACAATTGTGCAAAACTATACATTGAGGATATTATAACCAAAATATGCATTCTTCTTTTAGCCATGCACTTAATAATTATCCATAATACATCGACCTAGGAAAATAATTAACCCTAAAAGCACCCAAAAACGCAAGCTTTTGTTGTGTTACTAAAAAATATAAAGATTCTAGTTGACTGGTAATATAATATATTTAATCATACACCAACTGAATGGTTGGTTAATTAATGCCATAAAATTAATTAACATATTAAGTAATAAATTAGTTACAAATAAAACTATATGTGCTTAAATTGTTCTTATGGGAAAGAATAATCTTAATAATTAAAAAGGGAAGACAATGAAAATTTTAAAAAAATCTCTACTGGGTTTTGTTGCTGTTGTTGCGCTTGGCGCCTCTAATATAGCCGCCTATGCAACGGAGCTTACTATTTCGACATGGTTGCCACCTTCTCATCCGATGACAGCGGTTGCTATGCCTAACTTGGCAGAAATGATTAGTGATGCAACAGACGGTACTGTTACGGCAGTTATTAAAACCGGTGTTGGCTCACCTGTACGTATGATTGACTTTGTGCAAGACGGCGTTATAGACATTGCTTACATGTTTAATGGTTATAACCCTGGTAGATTTACGGGTACAAAAATTATTGAATTACCAGGTTATGAAGGCGGCGCAGAGGCAATTTCTGTGGCTTATTGGCGTGCACATGAAAAATATCTTGCTAAGTTAAACGAGCATAAAGGCGTTAAAGTAATTGGCCTAATGGTGCATGGTGCAGGCCAGTTACATGTGAATAAATCGATTACCGACCTTGCTTCATTATCGGGCAAGAAAATTCGTGTTGGTGGTGGCGTGATGGGCGCAGTTGCTAAAGGACTTGGCATTATTGGTGTTAAAGCACCTGGCCCTAAAGTTTATGAAATTTTAGCATCTGGTGTTGCGGATGGCGTGATGATGCCAGCGGGCGAACGTAAATTCCTTAAAGTTAATGAAGTGACCGATCAAATGGTACAAACGCCAGGTGGTTTTTACCGTGGTGCGTTTTCTATTATTATGAGCCAAGAAAAATATGATACTCTAAGCAATGCCGAAAAAGCTGGCCTTGACAAAGTATTTGGCGAACAAGTTTCGGCAATGGCGGGTAGCGCATGGGAAAAAGGCGACGGCCAAGGTGTTGCACTTACTAAAGAAACCAACAAGCCTATTATAAACCTATCGGCTGAAGATGAAGTTAAGCTAGACGAAGTTTTTGCTAAAGTAACTAAAGACGTTTATGCTGAATTAGAAGCAAAAGGTGTACCTGCTGCTGAAGCACATGCATTTATTAAAGCGCAAATTAAAGCTTATAAATAAAGGTTATCATGACAAAAAATCAAGATAATAATAAGATTGTTCTGGCGGCCGAAATGGCGGCCAGAATTCCACTTTATGTGGGTTCGTTAACCGCATTGGCCATGGTTTTTTTAACCGTTGGTGACGTGATTGGGCGATATTTTTTTAATGCACCCATTGACGGTGCAACCGAGTTAACTAGACTGGGTATGGCGGTGGTTATTTTTACGGCATTGCCTGTAATTAGTGCCAAGGGCGAGCATATTTGCGTTGATTTATTTGACAGCTTTTATAGCCCAAAAATGGCGCGTATTCGAGATGGCATTATCGACATATTATTTGGTGTTGGTTTACTGTTTTTACTACCCCGCATCCATATATTGGCGCTGCGAGTATTAGATTATGGTGAATATACCGAATATCTGCATATACCGCTCTATTACGTCAATTTTTTCTTTTTGTTTTGGGTTGGGCTTTCGGCAATTTGTCTTATTTTGAGGGGCATTTTATTGCTGCTTAAACTAATTCCGCATGCTGATGAACCACTTATTAACGAATCTCTCTAAACATTTAAAACTTAAGGGTAGCACATGACTATTGCACTCATTGCATTTGCTATTTTAATTATATTAGTATTCTTACGCATCCCGATTGCTTTTGCAATGGGTGCAATTGGCATATTTGGTTATGCCTATCTTAAAGGCTTTAAAGCAGCTTTTTCTATGGCATCTGGTATGATTATCGATACAGGGCAAGATTATGGCTTAACGGTTATTCCATTATTTATCTTAATGGGCCTATTTGTTAATGTCTCAGGTCTTTCCAAAGAATTATACGCCGCGTCCTATGCCTTTTTGGGCAAACGCAAGGGCGGTTTAGCCATGGCAACCATTGTGGCTTGTGGCGGTTTTAGCGCTATTTGTGGCTCTTCTTTAGCCACGGCGGCAACCATGAGTAAAGTGGCCATGCCATCGATGCGCAAATATGGTTATGCCGATAGTTTGGCAACCGCATCTATTGCAGCAGGCGGTACATTGGGTATTTTAATTCCGCCAAGTGTGATTTTGGTAATGTATGGTTTATTAACCGAAGTGAGCATTGGTAAGCTGTTTTTAGCGGGTGTTTTACCCGGTATCTTGGGCATTATACTATACCTTGTTGCGGTTAAATGGACAGTATGGCGCGACCCATCATCTGGCCCCGCTGGCGAAACCTTTAACTGGGCACAGAAAATAGAAGCTTTATCGGGCATTTCTGGGGTGCTTGCGTTATTTCTACTGGTGATCGGCGGTATTTATGCGGGGGTATTTACCCCAACAGAAGCCGCAGGTATTGGCAGTGGTGGCGCGTTACTAATTGGGTTTTTAAAACGCAAAATGACTTGGGCCAAAATTATGAGTGCCCTAATTGAAACCATTACAACCACGGCGATGTTATTTTCGTTGGTGATTGGTGCGACCATATTTTCTAACTTTGTGAATTTGGCGGGTTTGCCTGAGGGTTTGTTAGCCTTTGTTACGGGTTTTGATTTATCGCCTATTTTAATTTTGCTCCTGATTATGGGGGTATATATTGTTTTGGGTTGCGTATTTGAAAGCTTGTCAATGTTATTGTTAACTGTGCCTGTGTTCTATCAGCTAATACAAGGCTTAGATTTTGGTATGACACCCGAAATGAACCTAATTTGGTTTGGCATATTGGTGGTCGTGGTGACTGAAATATCGCTTATAACGCCGCCTGTTGGCCTGAATGTATTTGTGCTGCGCGGGGTGCTTAAAGATGTAAGCACCAAAACCATTTTTAAAGGGGTGACGCCTTTTTGGGCGATGGATATTGTAAGGCTAGGATTGTTAATATTAATTCCGAGCATTGCGCTTATCATTCCGTTCTCGTGAGCGATACATTTTAAAAATTAGACGCGCGCTAAATGTACTAGTTTTGTTCTTTATACTATGATAACACTTAAGCCAATTAAATTAGGTTTAGGTGTTATATGTTTGAGGGACAAAAATTCAATTTTGGTAATTTTACGTTATCGGGTTATGAATTTTATGCGTTGTTGGCTTTTGTAATACTAGTCTTGCTGGTTTTTTTGGTAATTTGGGTTTTCAACCGCTCGTTAGGCAAGTCGCGACACTTGCAAATAGAGCTTGAACGTATTCGCCACGCGCAAGATGTTGCTAGGTTTGAAGCCGAAAAAGATAAAAGCACCCGATTAGAAAATAGATTGCTCGACCTGATTAAAACCAATGCCGAAATGTCTGGTAAAATTAAGAATTTGGGCGATGTACAGGCGCATCAACAATCTGGCTTAGCCCGTGTGCTTAATGAGCGAATGGATAATTTGGGGCACAAGGTTGGGCAAAGTTTAAGCCAAAACCAAAAAAATACATTTGAGAGTTTGAACAATATTAACTCGCGTTTGTCTTTGATTGATAATGCGCAAAAAAATATTACCGATTTGTCATCTCATGTGGTTGATCTGCAAAATATATTGCGTAATAAGCAGGCGCGTGGTGCATTTGGCCAAGGGCAAATGGAGGCGATTATTGCCGACGGTTTGCCAAGCAATGCTTATGAGTTTCAGGCAACCTTAAGCAATGGAAAACGCCCAGATTGTCTAATTAGATTGCCAAACCAAGCGGCATCTATTGTGGTGGATGCTAAATTTCCGCTTGAAGGGTTTAGAGCATGGCAAGAAGCGCGGAATGACCAAGAAGCCAAACTTGCTAAAGCGCAAGTTAGAAGTAGTGTTAAAAAGCATATTAATGACATTGATGAAAAATATTTTATTGCGGGTGAAACCCAAGATACCGCTATTATGTTTGTGCCCAGTGAATATATTTTTGTAGAAATACATGAAAATTTTGATGATCTAATTCAAGAAAGCCACCGAAAAAGGGTGTTTATTGCATCGCCCAACATGCTGATGCTGGCTGTTCATACTATTCAATCTATTTTGAAGGATGCTAAAATGCGTGAGCAGGCGCATTTAATACAGAATGAAGTCGCGCGGATGATGGACGATATGCGGCGGCTAGACACCCGAGTTGCCAATCTTTCGAAGCATTTTGCCATGGTTGAAAAAGATGTATTGGCCATTCAAACATCCACAACAAAGATATTTAAAAAAGGCCAGAGAATAGACAGTTTAGAATTATCGGAAGAAATTATTGATCAATATTCTCAAATTGATGAAGAAAATGTGCATGCAAAACAATTGGACTAAATAATAATGTAATTTTAATATATCCATAAGAATTAGTATATATATTACCGAAATATATACAGGGCGCTGAATAATGTCTGCCTTAGGGATAGTTTGAATGAATATTTATAAAAAATTTAGGAATTATAAAAGTTGCAATAAGGGGGCGAGTGCCGTTGAATTTGCATTGGTTGCGCCAATTTTCTTTTTAGTTGTGTTTGCAATATTTGAAGTTGGGTTTATATTTTTAACCGATTTGGCGATGGAGTCTGCCTTAACAACCTCTGCTCGGTTAATTAGAACTGGGCAAGTGCAGTGTGGTAAAATGTTGAAAGAAACCTTTCAAGACGAGCTGTGCAAACGCACGCATAGTATGATTAACTGCGACAATATTAACATTGAAGTTGGCACTTATACAAGTTTTACAAACGCTGCGAACTTGGACAGTTTATTTGATAGTAACGGTCAATTGGAAAATAAAAGTACGTTTTCACCAGGTGGGCCTGGTTCGATCAATATTGTTAGGACGACCTATACATATGATATTAAAACGCCGTTTTCCAATCAGACACAATTGTCAAATTATGGGGATGGTAAGTTTTTACAAGTACATATTGCGGCATTTATTGCTGAACCATTTTCTTGTCCTAGCGGTGGGTCGGGGAGTTCATAGATGACGAAGTGTAGCTTTTTTATAAAGAAATTAAAACGGTTTAAGCAAGATCAATCTGGGGTTGCTGCGCTGGAGTTTGTGTTGATTTTTCCGCTTCTTATGCTTGTGTTATTGAGTTCGGTTGAACTATATGGGCATTTTAGAGCGGTGCGCAAAATAAGCAATGTGACCGCGAGCTTGGCCGATATTGTTGCGCAATCTAGAGCATTAACACGTGCACAATTAACGGCTTTGCACCCCTTAACTGAAAGCCTGCTAGCCCCGTTGGACGTGGCGGGTATACGCTACAGAATTGCGATTGTTAGACAAGGGGATGCAGGAACTCCACCTCGACTATCATGGGAATTTGTGAACGGTGGTAGAAATTCTGAGGGCAAATTGGAGTTTGGTGGTAGTATATATACAGCCACAAAATGTGGAAAATTTAAGAACCCACAGGGTAAGAACTTTCCGCCCAATCAAGACTCGGTATTTGTAGTGGTCAATTATACCTACGAATCGATATTCAGTAACATAATTGACGGGCCTACGGAATATGAAGAAGACATGATTTCGATACCTAGGCTTGGAAATACCGTGACTTTATCGGATGTGACACCATGTGTTTAACAGGCTGAACTGACCATTTTTGCCGCAATTAACATTTTCTAATGCGTAGCTTTTAAAATTAATAGTTATTAACATTATTATGTACAATTATTGTTGTGATTTGTAACTCATATATTTCAGTGGCTTAGTAGAATCGAATATTATTTTACTAGAAATTATTTAAAATATTTTACTTTCTATATATTACAAATGACCTGTCTACGTTGCAATTTCGCGCCTCTTGTGCAATTCTCTAACTGCGAAGAGAAGAAAGAGGTCAATAATGAAAAAGATCAACCAACCCGTGTGGCTAAAAATAGCCAATAAAATAAGACAAGACATTGAAGCAGGGATTTATAGAAGTAATACTAAGCTTCCATCTCTCAATAATTTAGCAAAACAGTTTGAAGTGAATAGAAACACTGCAAGACAAGCTTTGCTATATTTACAGAATATTAGCCTAATATCCGTTGAACAAGGCCGAGGTACGTATGTTTTAGACAAACCTACCTGTGTTAATGTGAGTGATAACCACATTTTTTCTAGTGATATGGTGGATTTTACTGAATATGATGAAAAGATAGTTTCTAGTGAACTTATTATTCCTGATGTTAAAAGCAAGAATATAATTTCACTCCGAGAAGAAGAGAAAATTTGGCGTATTAAATCGCTAATTTTGAGTGATCAAGATACTGTTGCATTATATAGCTGTGAAATTCAATCCAATATGTTGACATATTTTAAAGGCACCAATGTTCTAACACCGATGGTATTAGAAGAAGCCGCTAGAAATAGCGGAAGCCTGTTTAGGCCGCTACCAACCACCGTATCGGCAGGGCTACCTGAATATGAGTTTAAACATATATTAAACCTTAAACACACAATACCTTTGCTTATGGTCGAAAGTAATTATGTACAAGCACCAGAGATTGGTGGTGACGGTAGTGTCGTACTAAGTTTTAAGAGATATTTTGTTAGCAACCGTGTTAATATTAAATTTGAAACGAGCCATGTTTTGCCTATGATAGCAACCGCATAGAATTAAAATTTATTTTAGTAAAAAGTTCATTCAACCCCTTACCTTTTAGGTAGGGGGTTTTTTTGAATTAACCATTATTACCAATATGCTTGTAATAAAATAATAATATGTAATAATACGGGTGCGAAATGAATTAATAAAATTTGAGGATATATGGCAAATTTATCAAACCGAGAAGCATTAGAATTATGGCACAGCGTCATTATGAACCAAGTTACAGGCGGTGCTAACGATTTATCGATGCGTCAATTTGCTATTTTATTTACCGTCTACTTAGAACCTGGCCCCCACACGGTTAGAGGGCTGGCTGCAAAGCTAAATGTAACAAAGCCTGTTATTACCCGCGCATTAGATGCCATGGGTCAATTGGATTTGTTAGCCCGAAAAAGAGACCCTAGAGACAGAAGAAATGTATTGATTCAACGCACCGTTGCTGGGGCATTATATGTCGAGAATTATGGAGACTTGATTTCCAAAAACGCAGGGTTAAATTAATAACCTCTCTTTAAATCGACGACATTAATTAGTACACCATTATTTTTGTGATTTCTAATTTGACCTAATATTTGTTTTGATACGGTTATATGGTCAGTTAAAGATGCGTTATGTGGGGTAATAACCACATTATCTAGCCCCCATAATGGGCTATCTGCATTGAGTGGTTCGGTTTCAAACACATCCAAACTGGCTGATTTTAGGTTACCATCTTGTAATGCCCTTATAAGGTCAGCTTGATGATGGGTTTTGCCGCGGCCAGCGGTAATATAGGTGGCGCCCTGTAAAGCACCATTCTTGTTTAATTTTGATAATAATTTGTAGGTAACCAATTTATCAGTTTTGGCGGTATGGGGTAGTATATTCACCAATATTTCGGTTTGTGCCAAGAACGTGTCGAGCTCGGCAGTGCCGCTATAGGATTTTACATTTTCTAAGTTCTTGGGGCTGTTGCTCCAACCGATTACATTAAAGCCCAGTTTGGTAAGCAAAATAGCGCAATATGCGCCGATTTCGCCTAGGCCCATGACGCCAACAGTTACCTCATGTGCTGTGGGGTTATAGATTTCGCGCCATTCATTATTAGCTTGAGCCTTTTTTAGCACAGGCATTTCTCGCAAATGGTGCAAGCTGTGTAAACAAACATATTCCCCCATGCGTTTGGTGAGGTTTTCATCGACCACACGCACAATGGGTACATCGGCAGGCAAACTATCATCTAACAGTAAGTGATCGACACCAGCGCCCAAATTAAAAATAGCCTTAGCATTGGGCATCTGACGGCTAATGTCGTAAGGGGGTTTCCATACAATTAAATATTCAACCTTTTGTTTGTCTTTAACATCCGGCCAAAATTCAATGTCATTTGGATTGATATCAAATTCTGCGGCATATTTTTTGAAAATATCGAGCCATTGTGAAATGAGTGCTTTTTCTGATGCAATAACAATAGACATAAATTTCCTTAAAACAGATGCGCCAAAAAATAGCACCGATAAATTAATATCAGTACCATTTATAATATTTATGAAAACCATATCAAGTCAAAAAAATTGATATATGGCTATTGTGGTAAATCGGCAGGTGCGTCGCTTAAGCTGCGTAAATAAGCGATTAGGTCGGCACGTTGACCATCTTTTTTAATGCCGCCAAAGCCCATTGCTGTGCCTTTAGCAAATGCTTTTGGTTTTCTAATAAACTCGAATAATTCACTATAACCCCAACTTTTACCGTCTGCATTAAATGCTTTAAGCGCTTTTGAGAATTTGTAGCCATCTTTGCCACCAATTGCACGGTTTAGAATGTTATATAGATTTGGGCCAGAGCCATCTTTGCCGTCAAGGTCAAATGTATGACAAGAGGTACATTTTTTAGCTACTTTTTCGCCTTTTGCGACATCGGCAGAAGCCATTAATACAGCAAGATCGACAACAGGTGCAGCTTCTTTTTGTGCTGTATCGCTGTGGCTATCATCTGCAACCGCAACTTCGAAACCAGCTTTTTCCGGGGTTTGAGGTGCATAGACCAAATCAGTAAATTTGCCGATACCAATTAGTACCAGTAGGGTCATTACAACAGCAGCCGCGATTTTACTTATCTGATTTGAATTCATTTGCTATGCCTCAACATTTTGTTTTTTAAACGCATTAGATCGTAATCCAATATCAACAATTACTTAATTTACATCTAACAAGGTCAAATATTTCTGCTAGATTAAACATTTTTTAAACTAGATTGCAATCAAAACCGCAACTTAATGACAGGACATATGCAACTTTTGACCAAATAACTTTTATAAACACATAATTCACTTGAAAAATATTCTAAATTGTTCAAAATTCAGCGGGATTAAAGGAAAATATCTATGAACAAAACACAAAAAGGAATCATTGCATTTCAGGGCGAACTTGGCGCAAATTCGCATATTATCTGCAATAAACATTACCCCAAAATGGAATTATTACCTTGTGATAGTTTTGAGCTTGCCCTTAATGCTGTGGAAACGGGTAAAGCCGATTTGGCAATGATTGCGGTCGAAAATAGTCTGGCTGGCAGGGTAGCCGACATTCACCATTTATTGCCCGAATCTAACCTATATATGATTGCCGAATATTTTTTACCGATACGCTTTCAGTTAATGGCGTTACCAGGTGTGGCGTTAAGCGAAATTACCGATGTTTATAGCCATATTGTTGGTTTGCCTCAATGCAGAAAATTTATAAAAAAGCACGGGCTTAAAACCCATGTCGCTGCCGATACAGCAGGCAGTGCGCGTATGGTTGCCGAGTGGAAAGACCCGACAAAATCCGCGATTGCGCCAGAACTTGCGGCAAAAATTTACGGCCTAAATATTTTGGCTACTAATATTGAAGACGCGGCACATAACACCACACGGTTTATTGTGTTTTCTAAGCAGCCTGCTGACATTAAGCCTAATGGCGATGTGATGATAACCAGTTTTTTGTTTAGAGTGCGCAACGTGCCTGCAGCCCTATATAAAGCTATGGGGGGATTTGCCACCAATGGGGTGAACATGACCAAGCTTGAGAGCTATCAAGTAGAAGGTGGTTTTAGTGCAACCCAGTTTTATTCCGAGGTAGAAGGCCACCCTGAAGAGAGGGGTTTAATGTTGGCTTTAGAGGAATTGGCGTTTTTTACCACAGAAATTAAAATATTTGGCACATATAAGCGTAATGATTTTAGAGATAAATTTGTAAAAAAGTAAATAATGCTTGAAAAAAAGTCACTTATATAGCATATAAAACTTGGGAAGCTGGCGATGGATGTGTCTTTCGCCAATCTGGTCAGATCCGGAAGGAAGCAGCCACAACGATTTTTTCATGGGTCATTGTCCAGTTTCCTCATTCTCACCACTTTATAAATTGCGTAATCATCCTATATTGACTATTGTGACTTTAATTTGTTTTTCCAAAAAATGCGGAATTTTATATGAGCGATGATATGCAAAATATCGAGAAAAAACCAGCTGTCTATCAGGTGTTAGCCCGCAAATATCGCCCACATGTTTTTGAAGATATGATTGGCCATGACGCCATGGTGCAAACATTACAAAATGCTTTTGAATCTGGCCGAATTGCTCAAGCCTATATTTTAACAGGAGTGCGGGGCATTGGTAAAACCACCACCGCCCGTATTTTAGCCAGAGCGTTAAATTATGAAAGTAAGGACGGCACAATTAATGCACCAACTACTGTAATGCCAGAGCTTGGTGTGCATTGCCAAGAAATTATGGATAGTCGACATATTGATGTGTTTGAAATGGATGCGGCGTCGCGTACAGGTATTGGTGATATTCGGGAAATTATAGAATCGGTACGATATAAGCCTGTTAACAGCCGCTATAAAGTTTATATAATTGACGAAGTGCATATGCTAACCACTGCGGCGTTTAATGGCCTGTTAAAGACCTTAGAAGAGCCGCCCGAACACGTGAAGTTTATTTTTGCAACCACCGAAATTCAAAAAATACCAGTTACCGTGTTGTCCCGTTGTCAACGGTTTGACTTAAGGCGGATTGATGCCAACCA
>JABSRY010000379.1 GCA_013214985.1 Hyphomicrobiales bacterium | reverse complement strand
TCAGGCGTAACTATAAAATTTCCCTATATTCAAAACTAATCAATAAATGCTACTTACACAATCTTTCTGACAGAACCGAACTTTGACTTTATGAATTGTAAGACGAGCGAAGATATTGATAGAGCGTCTCGCGACTGATACCAAATTCCTTGGCAACAAAAGTTTTTGTAGCCCCTTCCTCTAATCGTTTTTTCAGTTGTTCAACTTGTTCTGGCGTTAAGGATTTTTTTCTACCTTTATATACACCACGTTTTTTTGCAATCTCAATGTCTTCTCGTTGACGTTCTTTTATGATACTATGTTCAAATTCGGCAAACGCCCCCATCACAGAAAGCATCAAATTTGAAATTGGCGAATCTTCATTGTTGAAGGTTAAACCCTCTTTAACAAAAAACACAGAAATTCCTTTTTGGGCAAATTCTTTTACGAGCTTTCTTAAATCGTCTAAATTTCTGGCCAACCGATCCATGCTGTGAATAATTATTATATCGCCCTCTTGAGCAAATAAAATCAGGCTCTATTCTGACGGTATTTGATATTTTTGCCTGACATCAGATTAGGGTATACTTTATAATGACATCTTTACACAGGTGACCCAAAATTTCGAATGATAAATAACACCAACCAGCTCCTTCACAAAACATGACATGCCTATCTTCTTCGCAAATCCCGCAAACTGTAAACCACGGCGTTTTCATTAACAAATATTAACCATAATAATTAACTTTATTCTCGTGTAATGTTGCAATATATTTTGTACTAATACTCTTTGGCTACCTAAAATCAAGTTTTAGGCAATAAAATTTGCGATTTACTGAGCAATTTTTAATTTTTTGTATGCAAAATATCAATATTAAAGGTTAATATTTGTTAATGAAAACGCCGTGACTCTTCTATAGGCTTAGTGTCGTCATCTATAAGAATACAATAACTTATGGCTATATGCATGTAAATTCTTATAAAAGCAGTTGTATTAAGGCACCTATTAATTAAATTTTAAGATTTGAATTCGACTATCACCCAAAACATATAAAACTTTATATAAATATTATTAATGGGATTAACTATGAATAAAAAAAAATTAAAAATTATACAACATACCTATTTAACACGTAGCGCTTTTTTTGTGGCATTAGCAGCAGTTTTAAGTGCTTGTTCTCCAGAAGATAATATAACGACCGAACAAGACGATAACATGATCGGAACGGAAGAAAATGATCAATATAAATCGAGCTTAGGTGACGACAAAATTAATGGCGGCGGCGGTGAGGATACTGTCGACTATTCTCCATCCTATAAGGGTGTATATGTAAATCTAGAAAAAAACATATTTCATGGTGGGCATGCAAAAGGAGATGTTTTAATTAACATTGAGTCTATTTTTGGCTCTGATTTTGATGACACTATTATTGGCAATGATTTAGCAAACGAATTACAGGGCAATGATGGTGATGATTTAATTGCAGGTTTAGGTGGTAATGATAAATTGGATGGCGGCACGGGTGTCGACACTTTAGATTATACGCAATCAAATGCTGCAATTAACATAAACCTAGCCAACAACACTTCTTCTGGTGGGCATGCAGAAGGCAATATAATTTCAAACTTTGAAAATATAATTGGGTCAACTCACAATGATATAATTACTGGAGATAGTGGCGTAAATCATTTATTTGGTCACGATGGTGATGATCTCATTGCAGGACTATATGGTGCAGATACATTAGATGGTGGGGATGGCATAGACACATTAGATTATAGCCAATCAAATGCCGCTATAAATATTGACCTAAGTTCCAATACAAGTTTTGGTGGGCATGCCACGAATGATAGCTTCAAAAACTTCGAAAATATAATTGGTTCAAACTTTGATGATTATATATATGGTAATGCTGGGGTAAATGTTTTAACGGGCGGTGAAGGCGATGACACTTTAAGTGGTTTAGAGGGGGGTGATATATTAGATGGTGGTGAAGGCTTTGATACTGTAAATTACGATTTATCAAATCAAGGAATTGACGTTGATATTAGTAGTAACGTTATTAAAGGTGGCCATGCAGAGGGCGATATATTAATGAACATTGAAAATATTACGGGGTCTAGTTTTAATGACAAAATTACAGGTGACCATGGCAATAACATTATAAAAGCTGGAGATGGAGATGACATATTGGTTGGGCTTAGCGGCGCAGATATATTAGAAGGCGGCAACGGTATTGATATGGTTGATTATACCGCATCTAGCACCGCTATTGATGTAAATTTAACTTTCAACAAATTTTTTGGTGGGCATGCCGAAGGTGACAGCATCAAAGATATAGAGAATATAACTGGCACCAATTATAACGATAAGATAACTGGTGATGCACAAAACAACCAATTAAATGGTTCTAACGGAAATGATATTTTAATAGGCCTAGGAGGTGCTGACAGCTTAAATGGTGGAGACGGAATAGATACCGTAAGCTATGAAGATTCTAATCAATATGTTGAAGTTAATTTATCTGACAATACTACAAATAGCGGCCATGCCGAGGGGGATACGCTAACAAGTATAGAAAATGTCATAGGCTCAGATTATAACGATATACTGGTTGGTGATAATTATAGCAATCTACTCATCGGGGGTAGCGGCAATGATATTTTACTGGGTAAAGGAGGAAATGACGTTATTATCGGGGGTAGTGGAAACAATATCATAAATGGTGGAAATGGATCAGATTATATAGATTACAGTAATGAAATATCTGCAATTAACGTCAACATGCTTTATGGTAATACTTTCAGCAATTCTATTCAAAAAGATGTCATTATCAATATCGAGAACGTAATTACCACAGATTATAACGATACAATTACAGGTAATAGTTCGACAAATATTATATTGGCAGGTAAAGGTAATGATTTACTAATTGGTCTTGAAGGCGACGACACTTTAAATGGTGGAGATGGAATAGATACTGCCGATTATAGCGTTTCAAATGCTAGCATTAACATTAATCTTAGTAATAATGGTGCAAGCGGCGGGCATGCAGATGGCGATACACTCATTAATATCGAAAATATAATTGGCTCAGATAATAACGACATAATTATTGGTAATAATCAGAACAATTTATTAATTGGTGGCAAAGGTGGCGATCAGATTGATGGCGGTTTAGGTAATGATACTGTTAGTTATGAAACTTCCGTTCTTGCTGTTAACGTCAATTTATCTGCACTTACATTTAGCGGAGGAGATGCTCAAAATGATACGTTGACTAATATTGAGAATATTAAAGCTTCTAACAATAATGATGAAATTACAGGCAGTAATACCGATAATGTTATTTATGGGTTCGATGGAGAAGACATGCTTTATGGCCTCTCTGGGCAAGACACGATCTATGGCGGTGAAGGTGAAGATACTATATTAGGGGGCAATGATAACGATACTATATATGG
>JABSRY010000378.1 GCA_013214985.1 Hyphomicrobiales bacterium | reverse complement strand
AGACATGGCGCGTAGTGCATTACGCAATCAAGTTTCTGTCGAAGAAAACCGCATCATCCGCGTTCACGATATTATTAAATCTGTTTCAGATTTTTACCAAGTATCGAAAGCCGATCTATTTTCGGCACGCCGCCATCGTTCAATCGTGCGTCCGCGCCAAATTGGCATGTATCTGGCTAAAATGCTAACTTCTCGTAGCCTACCTGAAATTGGGCGTCGTTTTGGTGGCCGCGATCATACAACCGTGTTACATGCGGTTCGTAAAATCGATGATTTGTTGAAAAAAGACCCTATTCTAACCGAAGAAGTCGCACGCCTTAAACGTGAGATCGAATCTGGCGATAATATGCATCACTAGTTTTATGAAGAGTTATGTTTAGCACTGCGTGCGAAAACTCCGTTTACTGAGCGCGGGCTCAGGCGCCAAGTTTGCTATAAATAGCTCATAATATATAGCACTACGTGCGAAAACTCCGTTTTCTTGGCTCGCCCTAACGGGTGGGCTCAATCGCCAAGTTCGCTATAAATAGCTCATAATTGTATTAATATCGCCCGCCATAGGCGGTATAGACTTAACTGTTGTTTAAAACTTACCCAAAAGTTAATTTTTTACTTCTCCCAACGCAAAATCTCTTATAATCTAAGGAACACAAGTGATTCTGATCTATTTATTTTAGGTCAAACAAGGATAGGATATTCAAATGAAAGTAACGATTGAACGCGAAACATTGCTTAAATCACTAAATCATGTGCAAGGCGTGGTCGAAAGACGCAATACCATTCCAGTATTGTCCAATATCCTAATTTCTGCATCTGGCGATAGTGTCAATTTCACGGCTACTGACCTTGATATCAGCATTGTTGAGAGCAGCCCTGCCATTGTCGATCAAGAAGGCCGCATCACTGCACCCGCGCATTTACTATACGATATTGTGCGTAAATTACCCGATGGCACCCAAATCTCAATCGAACAAATCGAAGATACTCGCATTGATGTACGCTCTGGTCGCTCACAATTTACCTTACAAGCCCTATCAGCTGATGATTTCCCAAACCTATCTTCTGGCGAAATGAGCCACAATTTCACGTTACAAGTACCAACCCTTAAGCGCATGATCGAAAAAACTCGTTTTGCTATTAGCACCGAAGAAACCCGCTATTATCTGAACGGTATATATTTCCATACATCCGAAGAAGATGGCAAAGAGCCTATGTTGGCCGCAGTGGCTACCGATGGCCATCGCTTGGCTAAAGTAGAAATTCCAATGCCCGAAGGTGCAGCAAGCATGCCTGGCATTATTATTCCGCGTAAAACCGTTGGCGAATTGCATAAATTGTTAGATGGCAGTGACGAGACTGTCGCCATCTCCTTATCCGATAGTAAAATCGAATTTCGTATTGGTCAAACCATTGTTACTTCAAAATTAATCGATGGCAATTACCCCGATTATGACCGCGTTATTCCAAAAAATAACGACAATGTTATGACCGTCGAGACCAAGCCACTTACTAAAGCGGTTGATCGCGTATCCACCGTGGCTAACGACCGTGGCCGCGCTATAAAATTGGCGCTAGAAAAAGGCGCATTAACCCTAGAGGTTAATAACCCAGATAGCGGCCATGCCGAAGAAGAGCTAATTGTCGATTATGACAGCGTAAATTTAGAAATTGGCTTTAACGCAAAATATATGCTGGATGTGTTAAATCAGCTTGAAGGCGAAAATGTCGACTTCCTATTTGCCGAAAGCATCGACCCTGAATTGGTTAAAGATCAAGGCGACGAAGGCACCATTTATGTGCTAATGCCCATGCGTGTTTGATCGAATATAGGAGATGCCACCATCCCCCATATTTCAGAATTAACGTTGAATGATTTTAGAAATTATTCAACTGTTTCTCTAAATTTTTCTAGCCGTCCTACCATTATTCATGGTGCCAATGGCAGCGGAAAAACCAATATTTTAGAAGCCTTATCTTACCTCACTTCGGGGCGTGGTTTGCGGCGTGCTAGCCTTGGTGATGTGGTAAAATATCAACAAAATTCTACTCAAGAGCCTGTAACAGGCTTTAGTATTTTCTCAAAAATTAGCCACGAATTTGATGATATTAAAATAGGCATTGGCGCCCGATTATCGCCCACGCAAGACACCAATAATAACGCACCCAAATACAGCAAAGAAATTCGTATCGATGGCGAAACGTATAAGAATAGCACTGTGTTGGGCGATTATGTACGGGCTATTTGGCTCACCCCGTCTTTAGACAGGTTGTTTACAGGCCCCGCTGCCGAGCGCCGTAAATTTTTTGACCGTTTTGTCACGGGGTTTGACCCTGCGCATAATGCCCGTACCTCGCGGTTTGAACGGGCGATGCGTGAGCGCAATAAATTATTAGAAAAAAATATTTTGGAAGATGTTTGGCTCACAGGTATCGAGGCTCAAATGGCCGAACAAGCGGTTGCAATTGCCGCCGCAAGGCGCGAAGTTGCATTGCATTTAAGTGCCTTGTTAGATGCGGGTAGCGAAAGCGCTTTTCCGTTTGCACGCATCGCAATGGAGGGCGATTTAGAGCAATTAATTGGTGAAAAATCTGCCATAGAAGTTGAAGATATTTATCAGCAAAAGCTTAAAGACAATCGCAATTTTGACCAACAGTCTGGCCGCACCCAATATGGCCCGCATAAATCCGACCTTTTGGCATGGCATGGCAGCAAGGGCATAGAGGCAAAAAAATGCTCAACAGGCGAGCAAAAAGCACTGCTTATTGCTCTATTGTTAGCCCATGCAAAATTGGTCAGCCAAGTTGCAGGCGATGCGGTGCTAATTATGCTGTTAGATGAGATTACCGCGCATCTAGATGCAAGACGCCGCGCTGCCCTATTTGAAGAATTGCGCGATTTGAACGCTCAATTATTTATGACAGGCACCGACAAATCACTTTTCAGCGCCATTGCAAGCACAAGCGATGTGTTCGAAATTAATGACGGTAAAGTGGTCTAATTAACTAACTTCTAAATTCAACATATTAATTAGATCTTGAATTCTTAGTTTAATATTTTCATATTCGTTAGTGTCGATCAAAGTCGCATCCGACTTTTCTAAATTTGAAGCATCTTCTATCACCCCAAATTGTGCAAAACTACTAAACCCGTGTAGCAACGCCCAAACAGCTGTTTCTGTAATACGCGCGCCCGCGGCATTATGTTTAAACGGCGCGCATATATCAATTAAAACTTTATATGCTGCCCCGCCCGCAGCGATGCATTCTGGGTCATCAAAATGCCCGGTTGCCATGACTTTGCGCACTGCTTCTTGGCTGATGAAGGCTGTGGATTTGGGTTGTTGGAATGCCGGTAATTTTAATAGACGGCGGGATCTTCTGGGGGGTGTTGCTGTTGGGGGTAATGGAACTTGCTCTTCTTCTTCTTCTTCTTGTGCAACAGTCGGCACCC
>JABSRY010000377.1 GCA_013214985.1 Hyphomicrobiales bacterium | reverse complement strand
AATGCCGATGCCTTTGGCTCAATGAATTTAAAACGCCGCGATGTTATTTGGCAGTTAAAAGGCATAAAAGGCCTTGCACCATTGCCACTCTTTGCCGCAAGAGATGAAGATGATGACGCACCAGAAAATTTGGATGATTTAATGCACCTACCAGATATGACACAAGGCCAACATATTGTTGAAGATTACGCAACCACAGGCCTATCACTCAAAGGCCACCCGATGGAAATATTGCGCCCAATAACAGGCGGCTTAGAACATAAACACTTGCTAAAACACAAGCTCACCACCATTAGTGTTACAGGCATCGTAATGGCGAGGCAACGCCCAGGCACAGCAAAAGGTGTGTGTTTCATAACATTAGAAGACAATACAGGCACCGCCAACATTATCACATGGCCAAAAATATTTGAAAAATTCAAAACCCAAATATTTTTTGCTCGTCTAATGCGGGTAAAAGGCGTGCTTGAGCGCGAAGGCATTGTCGCACATATTATAGCCTATGAAATTGAAGACCTAACGCATTTGTTAGATTATATGCGCCTACCCGATTTTTCCACCCAACAACAGATCGGCCAGAATAAAACCATACCCAAACCAAGCCCCAACCACCCACGGCAATATAGCAAACGCCTATTTCCCTCGCGTGATTTCCATTAATCCGCTAAATCAAAATTTATTTGAAGTGGCCAGTTCATTTAACCTTGTCTCGGCCAATTTCACCCAAAAGGACACGCCAATCGGTATTATTTCGTCATTAAAATTAAATTCAGGATGGTGCAATTCTGGCCCAGGCCCCTGCGAAATAAAAATCATTGCATCGGGTCGCTTATTAAGCATAAATGCAAAATCTTCAGCGCCCATACTGGCTGCAACATCTCGCTCAACATTCTCTTCACCCACGATTAAATCGGCTATATCCGCAGCAACATCGACTTGGTCAGCATGATTACTCATAACGGGGTAGTTTCGCCGATATTCCAACTCAACCTTCCCTCCATGCAAACCAACAACACCATTTACAATTTCCGTAATACGTTTTTGTGCCAAATCACGCACCTTGGGCGATAAGCTCCTAACAGTGCCAGATAAACTGGCCGTTTGAGCAATCACATTGTCGGCAGTCCCCGCGTTAAATTGCGTTACCGAAATTACCAATGCCGCCATTGGGTCAACAGATCGCGAGGTAATAGACTGTAAAGTTTGAACAATATCTGCACCAATAATAATAGGGTCGATAGAGGTATGAGATTTCGCCGCATGCGAACCTAGCCCAACTATATCTATTGTAAAAAAATCCGCAGACGCCAGCACCGCGCCTTTCCGTATGGCAAATGTTCCGAGCTTTTCATCTGGGTAAGTATGCATTCCATAAACTTCGTCTATGTTAAACCGCTCCATCATGCCATCATCAACCATTTCCTTGCCACCCCCGCCCCCTTCTTCTGCGGGCTGAAAAATACAAACAACTTCACCACAAAAATTACGAGTTTCGGCCAAATATTTTGCCGCACCTAACAACATGCTGCTATGCCCATCATGCCCACAGGCATGCATTTTTCCAATATTTTTAGAAACATAGTCGAGTTTACTAGCTTCGGTGATTGGCAATGCATCCATATCTGCCCGCAACCCAATCACCTTAGCATCTTCCCCCACCATATCCCCTTTAATCACCGCAACTACACCCGTGCGCCCAATCCCCGTCACAATTTGGTCAACACCATATTCTTTTAACTTTTCAACAATCAATTCCGCCGTTTCAAAAACATCAAATAACAATTCAGGGTTTGCATGAATTTGTTGTCTAATCTCTGTTAATTCGGTATGGTAATCGGCAATACGGTTAATAATGGGCATGGCTGTCCTTAATCAATTATGCATTTTGTGCAGTGACAATTAGTTTCTTCAAAAACGCTTTATAATCATCAGGAAACGGGCAAATCTCAAGCCCTGCATATATTGGTGCAACATAGGCATCCGTCGGTTGCCAATGCTTATATTCACCAGGAATATGATAAGTAGACGACACAACTTCATTACCCGCCTCATCAATGAGCGTAATAGATTTATGTACCCATTGCTGTTCGGGCACATGCGCGGCTTTATCAAGCGTAGCCATATCGTCATCACTCATATCAAATTGAACACCATAGGTAACAGCACCCGCTTTTTCAATTAACGTGCAACCAAAAGTGCCTTCATGCGAGCAATGCCCAAATCCCAATTCATATCCATCTAACCGCATATAACCATCAACCGATGCACTAGGCGCCACCTTTTGCATATTTTCAAGGGCAAGCAACGTGCCGTAACCAAAATATTTCATGTCATTTCCTTATTGTTAAACACTAACTGTCCTATTGTTAATTTCCCATATTTCAGGGTTATCCGCCTTTTCAGCAAATTTTTGAGCTTCTGCCAAATGGTGACAACGCACATAATGTGTCTTTGACGCCAAATTTAATTTTGGTATTTGGTTGTTACATTTTTCAGTAGCCAAAGGGCAACGAGCCGCAAATAAACAACCCTTTTGTGCCAACATCAAATTTGGCGGCGTACCAGGTATAGAGATCGGGTTTTTACTAGAGCCCAATACAGGCACCGCATTTTTCAAACCAATCGTATAAGGGTGCAGTGGCTTTGTTGCCATATCATCGGTTGGGCCAAATTCAACAATTTGTCCACCATACATAACAATCGTTTTTTGACAATTCTCAACCACCAAAGCCAAATCATGCGTCACCAAAATCATAGCAAAGCCCATTTTCTTCTGCAATTGCTTCAACTGAGTAAAAATTTGATCCTGAACAATAACATCCAACGCAGTCGTCGGTTCATCGGCAAGCACCAATTGGGGCGAAAGCGCCAAGGCCATAGCAATAATTGCCCGTTGGCGCATCCCCCCCCGAAAATTGATGAGGATATTCTCTAGCTCGGCTCTTCGCAACACCAACAAGGTCAAACAATTCTTCAACTCGCTGCATCGCTTCGGCATAAGTCACATCTTTATGCGCTTGTATTGCTTCACATATCTGGTTGCTAATACGCTGAACAGGGTTAAGCGCATTTAACGCACTCTGGGTAATCATCGATATATCAGCCCAACGGGTTTTACGTCGAGATTCTGGGTCAAACTCAAGTAAATTCTTACCATTAAGTACAATTTTACCAGCTAAAACAGTCGCATTATTTGGCAATACGCCCATAATGGTTTTAAGCAATGTGCTTTTACCGCAGCCCGACTCCCCAACCAAGCCAATACGCTCCCCCTTTGCAATAGAAAATGAAATCTCATTAAGCGCCTTAGCAAATTCATCGCCAACTTTATAATTAATCGACAAATTATCAATATTCAAAATAATTTCAGCAGCATCTTCCATAATCAACCGCCTTCTTTCAAACGGGGGTTAATAACCTCTTCATAAGCGCGTCCAATAAAATATACAGAAG
>JABSRY010000376.1 GCA_013214985.1 Hyphomicrobiales bacterium | reverse complement strand
TCTACTGGCAATGAAAGACTTGCGGTATAACCTGTCCATGCTTGTGCACCACCTAACTCCCAACGTGAACCAAGGCCATTTAAAGGTTTCCCTTGTTCTTGAGTTAGTATTTTAGCCAATTCATCGGCATGTTCCCCTAGCTTTTCAGCAATGGCGTTGCAGTAATTTTGGCGGGTTTCATCACTGGTTTTACTAAACGTTATAAATGCGGTTTCAGCCGCATTAACGGCTTGGTTTACCTGGTCTATCGTCGCTTTGGGTGCTTTACCAACAAGCTCGCCCGTCGAAGGGTTGAAGATGTCGAAAGTATCCTTTGTCGTTACTTTTTCACCATTAATAATCAGAGCATATTGCTGCATTCCATTCTCCCTCTTTACAAAATTCGATAATATTTTTGATATTTTTTTAATCATTTTAAACCAGACCTATTTGAATTCGGTTATTGGCTAATAATTTACAAAATAAAATAATAGTCTAGGATTTTCGCGGTAATCTTTAAGACAAAGGCGCATTTATATACATTAGTATTAAATAATTTACTATTTAACAGCAGCTTATTGAATTAGTTGACTGAAAGGTTGGTTTGACTTAAGGTTTGACGATAAAGGCAATTAGAAGATCCAAAAAGGGCACAATTGTTCAAATTTTTAAATTTGGAGGAGCTAGTGACTAAGTTATTAAAGTTAGGCGACTGGGAGGCAAATTTGCAAAAAATCTGTGGTAATTATAAAGCCATTGCATCCAAAAATAAACGGCATGTTCACGGGTTTATTTCATGTTTTGTTAAAAATGGGTTGGAAGTTGCTGAAGTAAATTGTGATCTTGATTATATAAATCGAACCGTATCAGACATTGGTAAAGATAACCAACATCAATTTTTTCTATTGGAACAAAAGCAAGGACATTGTCTAATCAGTCAGCGAAATGTGGATGTTTATTTAAACCCGGGTGACTTTGCTTTAATGGATTCAAGTTATCCAGTTTCCATGCATTATGACGGAACATTTTCGAGTCAAATATCTCATCATTTACCGGCCGAGGCCATGCTGTCTTTGCGCCATTCTAATTCCACAAATTTATATTTAGCCGCCGACACCCCAAAAGCTCAAATTCTGCGCGGCTATCTGGACAATATATTCAATGATGACCGTGATGCTTGGCTCGATAATGAAAAGAAAATGGCACTACAAAATTTGGTTACGATATCCTTTGTTGGTGATGCTAGAAATGAAACTGAAGAAGATATATTATTCAAACAAGCTATCATTTACATTAAGAACAATTTTACTGACTCAGAATTGAAACCAATATTGATTGCTAATAATTTAGGGGTATCTTTACGTAATTTACAAAAATGCTTTCAGAAATATGGTAAAACGTTAGGCAGCTTCATTTGCGAAACTCGTCTAAACTTTGCCTGTCAAATGTTGAGCATCAATGTAAATTCTAGCAAGAAATACTCTATTTCAAACCTTGCCTTTGAAAGTGGTTTTGGTGATCTTTCTTACTTCAATAGGCGCTTTAAACAACGTTATGGTTGCTCGCCAACGGCATATAAAGATTATACATTGGTATAGAGTTTCGTTTTTGACCAATATATTTACTTGTTTGACCAAGATTTAAATATTCAAATCCATACTCTAATTCTGTGAGTTAAAGATTGAAAACTCGACAGAAAGAGGGAATTAAATGAGTAAATTTTGGCATGGTACGGCGCTCGCTGTATCCCTATCGTTTATGGCAAGCAGTGCGTTAGCCAGCGCGACGCATCCACTGGATGGCATGACGAAGGAAGAATATACAATTGTTGTAAAAACGCTAAAAACTGCAGATAAGTTATCGGATGATGGTTTGTTTCCGCTAATTGAAATTGTAGAACCATCAAAAGATTTTGTCCTAAGCTGGAAAAAAGGTGAAAAAATTCCTCGTACCGCGCGTGCCGTGATAAAAGATGGTGGTAAATTTTACGATGCAACCATTGATCTAAACGCTGAGAAATTGCTTTCTCATGACGTCGCAGCTGGTCAAGGCATGATTTTATTTGATGAATTCATCGGCGCAATGGGTTTGGCACTTTCCGATGAGCGAATGATTGCAAGTCTTGCCAAACGTGGTTTGACGCCAGATGACGTATTTTGTTTACCTCTAACGGCCGGTAACTTTGGTGTAAAAGAAGATCAAGGACGGCGCTTATTGAAAGCCCCTTGTTATATGAACCCAACGGGATCAAATTTCTATGCCTTGCCTATTGAAGGTTTGTTTTCGGTCATTGACCTTAATAAAAATGAAGTGATAGATGTGGTCGATATTGAAGTCGTACCATTGCCTAAAGACGGGTGGGGCTATACAGACGCTGAAATTGAAGCCCGTTATGGCTTGCGTAAGAAAAACAAACCAACCATTATCACCCAACCAAGTGGCAATAACATCACGATTGAAAATTCGGTGATAAGTTGGGATATGTGGCGTTTCCATATTCGTACTGATAAACGCCCTGGTGTTGTGCTATCGCAGATAGAGGTGAACGATCAAGCCAAATGGCGCTCTGTTTTATATCAAGCCAATTTGTCAGAAGTATTCGTACCCTATATGGATCCTAGCGAAGCATGGCAATGGCGCACCTATATGGATAGCGGCGAATACGGTTTTGGCCTTTTCATGTCACCACTTCGTCCTAAAGTGGATTGTCCAGCTTATGCAACTTATATGCCGGCACGAATTCATAGTGATCGTGGTGAAGCCATCGAAATTCCAGATGCAATCTGTATCTTTGAGCGCCCCAAAATGGCACCAGCTTGGCGGCATTTTGAAATATTTGCACAATCCGAAATCTCTCAGATTCCCGCCGAGGGGCGTGCAGCAACCGAACTTGTTGTACGTTATGCATCTGAAGTTGGCAATTATGACTATCTAATTGATTATGTGTTTAATGAAGATGGTAAAATCAATGTCCAAGTTGGCGCAACTGGCCTAGATGCTGTTAAAGGTGTTGCAGCCGTGGATGTGAAATCACCGACCGCCGAACAAGACACAAGATATGGCACATTAATTGCTCCAAATTTAGTAGCGCCTAATCATGATCATTTCTTTAACTTTAGGTTCGACTTTGATGTTGATGGACGTGACAATACGTTCTTTGAAACCAAATTGGTTGCGCAGGAATTGCCAAAAGAGTCAAAGCGCCGTTCAATATGGAAACCAGTGATGACTTGGCCAAAAACAGAAGATGTGGCAAAATATCGAGTGAACCCTTCTGATCCTGCAATGTATCATGTTGGCAATATGAATGTCGAAAGTGGTTTGGGTCATAAACCACATTATATGATTATGTCGGAAAATGGCGTCGCATATTCACCATTAGATGTTGAAAATGACATGCCAATTAAGCGTAATGCTTATATTGATTATACTTATTGGGTGACACCGCATGATCCGAAACAGCGTTATGCTGGTGGTGAATTTGCTTTC
>JABSRY010000375.1 GCA_013214985.1 Hyphomicrobiales bacterium | reverse complement strand
GAAGACTTACAAAACATATCTGAAAACGAATTATTACAGACATATGCGAGCATGGGCAAACGCCTTAAGGAGTTTTCTGTGGGATATGACACAAGGATTGTTAAAGCCCAATCCCGTGAAAGCGGTCGAAAATCTATCGGCAGGGAAACAACTTTTGCCAAAGACATTTTTAATCATGAAATATTAGAAAATAAAATCTGGAAATTGTGTGAGCAGGTTCATCAAGATGCTAAAAGGCTAGGTAAATCCGGCTACACCGTCACTTTAAAATTAAAAACAAACAGTTTTCAAACACTAACTCGGAGCCATACATTACGCTCACCTACTCTACTCGCAAACATTATGTTTGATATAGCTTGCCAAAATTTAGACAAAATTGGTAAAAACTCTAGCTATCGACTAATTGGCATAAGCTTATCAAACTTGGCAGATTCACAAAATGCAGACCCATTAGATTTTTTGGAACCTCAAAAAATAACCAACCAAAAAATTGAAAACGCCATGGACAAAATTAGAGACCAGTTTGGCATAAAATCTGTTTTCAAAGGTAGAAGCTTAAAGCATGAGAAAGCTAAAAATTTAAAATCACCAAAAAAATAAAGGCCACTTAAGCAGTGGCCTTTAAAACTTGTCTTCAATTATATTATTTGTAACCTTTTATCGAATCAAATAACTCTGGAATAAACAGTGAAATTTGCGGCACAAAAGTGATAAGCATTAAGAAGCCTAGCATTAAAATTAGCCATGGTGCGGCGGACTTTATTACCCACCCCATAGACTCCCCAGTTATCCCTGCTGTTACAAACAAGTTGAGACCAACTGGCGGTGTAATCATACCAATCTCCATATTCACCACCATGATGATACCAAGATGAATAGGATCTATGCCAAGTTCCATTGCAATAGAAAACAAGATGGGCGCCATGATTAAAATAATTGCAGATGGCTCCATAAAGTTACCAGCAACTAACAACACAGCATTTACAATAAGCAAGAAACCCCATGCAGGTAGCCCCATTTGCCCAATTGAATCGGCAATGAAATGAGGAATACGCTCAACGGTTAACACATGTGCAAACAGCATTGCGTTGCCAATGATGAACAGCAGCATAATACTAACTTTTGCAGCATCCAAAACAACTTTTTGAACCTCACTATTTGTTACAGATTTGCCAATGACTACAAATAGATCCGTTACGCCACGAAACACAATAGACCCAAGCGATTCTCCTTCATTAGCCCATTTAGTATCTTTAAGCGGGCCGATATCACGGTAAAAATAAACAGCAATTACAAATGCATAAACCGCAGATATAGAAGCTGCTTCTGTTGGACTGGCGATGCCACCATAAATCATATATAGCACAAAGAAAATCATGAACAAACCACCAATAGCACCTACAAATGTAGTGGAGATTGTTTTTAGTCCTGCGAACTCCTCTGCAGGGAATTTCTTAATTCGAGCGATGATATAAATCGTAATCATTAAAATTAGACCCATTGCAAGACCTGGTATTAACCCAGCCATAAACATACGTGCGGCTGACACTTCTGTTGCGGCTGCATAAATCAACATTACGATAGATGGCGGAATAAGAATGCCTAAAGTACCAGCGGTACTAATAACACCCGCAGCAAACTGCTTTGGATAACCTGATTTTACCATACCAACAATTACAATCGAACCGATAGCAGCAACAGTTGCTGGCGATGAGCCAGATACAGCTGCAAATAACATACAGGCCATAACAGACGCCATAGCTAAACCACCACGAATATGCCCAATACAAGCAATCGCAAAGTTAATCATCCGACTTGCCACACCACCATTGGATAAAAACGCAGAAGATAGAATAAAGAACGGAATGGCCAGTAAAGTATAGTGCTCGGTTAATGTGCCAACTAATTTAAGTGCAATTGGTGCAAGTTTTCGACCCGTTGTTTCAAAGAAAATCGGTATCGTATCATAGCTAATTTCAGGTGCGAAAACTACGATTGTTACGATCGAAGACAAACCAAGCGCAATCGCTATTGGCATACCTGAGAACATGAACAGAAATAAGAGTATAAATAATACTAATGAAACCCACATTTATTTGTCCTCCTTAAGATCTGAATATGCTTTATCGGCAATTTCTTGCGCATCTAAAGCTTCCTCTGCTTCATCTGTTAAGGCCATGCCAATCATTTTTCCTGTAATATTGTCTCTGATTATGAACATAAATCGTGTAGACATTAGCAATGTTGAAACAACAATAAATGTATGTGCTTCCCATTTTTCAAGCGGTAAGTCATCTAGAACAATGTGATATTTATATACTTTTGCTAAGTAAATATATCCGCCCCAAGCGATTAACCAACAATATAAAACACATAAACCGCCCGCAATAATAGCAACAATGCGCTTATTTTTGTCTGATAACGACGCTGTAACCACGTCCACGCCAATATGTGCGCCTTTTTTGACACAATATGACGCGCCAAACATAACCATCCAAGCGGAGCAAAGCTGAGTTAGCTCGTCAGCCCATAATGTGCTGGTGTTTAAAAACCGCGCTATAACTTCCATAAATACTAACATTGTCATCGCTACCAATAGTAACGAAAGCATGTTTTCTTCAAATTTTTCGATAAATTTTCCCATTTTCCCTCACAGAAATAGGAATGCCAAGCATAATAACGCTTGGCACTACCATGAATTTAGATTCTAATTATTAGATGCAACAGCCGCATCAATAACTTCTTGTCCAATTTCTTCAGCAAATTGATTCCAAACTGGTTTCATAGCTGCAACCCATTGATCACGTTGTTTTTTAGTAAGTTCGTGAACGGTTGTACGGCCACTTTCCATAATACGCTTCATATCACTTTGTGATTTTTCAGCAGCAGCAACATTACCAACTTTAACAGCTTCATCTAATGCTTTTTTGATCTCTGTACGAAGACCATCATCCAAGCCGTTCCAGAATTCTGCACTTGTAACAAGCATATAGTCTAACAAACCATGGTTTGAATTGGTAATATGATCTTGAACTTCGAAGAATTTTTTAGAATAGATGTTTGACCAAGTATTTTCTTGACCGTCAATTGCATTTGTTTGAAGCAACGTAAACACTTCTGAATATGGCTTCTTAAGTGGCACTGCTTCAACAGCTTCGAACTGAGCTTTCAGAACATTAGATGACATAATACGGAATTTTCTGCCGCTTGCATCTTCTGGTGTCAGAAGCGCATTATTTGCAGAAAGTTGTTTCATACCATTATGTAAATACCCTAAACCAATAAGGCCTTTACTTTCTAGCGACTTAAGCATCATTTGGCCTTTTTCACCAGATTGAAAACGCTCAACGGCATCCATATCTTTAAATAAGAATGGTAGGTCAAATACTTGCAACACTTTAGTATATTTACCAAATTTTGATAAAGAAGGTGCAGCTAGTTGAACATCACCAAGCAGCATTGCTTCTAATACTTTTTTGTCACTAAA
>JABSRY010000374.1 GCA_013214985.1 Hyphomicrobiales bacterium | reverse complement strand
TTTAACTTAGCTTCTGATTGCTCAACACCGTCGGCCAATAACTGCTCGACCTCAACCCTATAATTGGCAGCAATTGGGTTATATGCATCCTCTTCATCAAGCGCAGCTACCGCCCTTATTGCCTTGTCAAATAGTGTAATTTGTTGCGGAAAAGCATCTCTAAAAAACCCAGAAATACGCATCGTTACGTCTACCCTTGGGCGGTTTAGTTTCGCCAGCGGAATTATGTCAAAACCTGTCACTCGCCACGACATTTTATCCCATTTTGGCTTCACTCCAATTAGCGCCATGGCTTGGGCAATATCATCGCCGCCAGTGCGCATATTGGCCGTACCCCAAAGCGAAATACCAATATTTTTTAAATGCTGCCCGTGGGTTTGAGCATGAATAATCAACAAATTCTCGGCAGATTTTTGGCCTAAATTCCAAGCGCTAGGCGTGGGTAAAGAACGGCTATCAATCGAATAAAAGTTTTTGCCCGTCGGCAATATATCCAACCGCCCGCGCGTTGGCGCACCAGATGAGCCAGGCGTTACAAATTCACCATTTAATGCCGTTAACATACTAGCCATTTCTTCGATGCCGCAAGCAAATAATTTGGGGCGTACATGGTTTTCTATATAGGCTAACATTCTAGTGGTGTTTAGCCATGCCTGGGGCACAGAAATATGGCCTTTTACCAATTGCTGTGCTAGCAACTCAATCCGCTCAACCGCATCGCCTTTGGTTCGCCATATATCTGTGGTTATACCCAGTAATATTTTTGGGCGGTCAGCCTGCCATTCATCGGCCATCACACAATCTAACGGGTCAAAATCAAACTTTAAATCACTCGATATCGCGCGGATAAGGCTCATATCATTGCCCTCACCCATTGCTCTTGGTACGCGCATTAATGCTACTAATAAATTGGTTTCAAGCCAATGCTGTTCGTCGGCTAAATCTTTTGGGCTTGTGCCAAAAATATGCAAGCCATCGCGAATTTGTAGTTCTTTCAAATCACATAAATGGTTGTCAAGTTTGGCAAGTGCGTCTTGTTCATTATCGTCAATTAACATACCACAATCTTGGTCTAACCCCGTTTTTTGGGTTAAATCAAAAATCTGCTGGCGTATATATTTTAAGCGCCGCTGATCCATACCTGCCGCTGCAAAATATTCATCAACCAAGGCTTCTAAATCCTTTAACGGGCCATAAGTTTCGGCACGGGTTAAGGGCGGCGTTAAATGGTCTAAAATTACTGCACTGGTGCGGCGCTTAGCTTGCGTGCCCTCGCCTGGGTCATTTACAATGAATGGGTATATATTGGGGATAGCACCTTGCGCAATTTCGGGGTAACAATTTTGGCTTAGTGCCAATGCTTTACCGGGTAGCCATTCCAAATTGCCATGTTTGCCATTATGAATGTAGGCATGGGTTTCAAATATCTCTCGTTGCCATAAGTAGAACGCCAAATAACCATGTGGTGGCACTAAATCTGGGTCATGATAACTGCTTTTTGGGTCGATATTATAACCCCGTGCAGGCTGAATTGCGATGCAAATATTGCCAAAATTCATAATCGGCAAATGGAACATTTTGCCATGGCAAAAGGCATCATTTTCTGGCGCACCCCAACGGCTATTTATCGCATTTTGAACCGCCTTAGGCAACCTATTAAAAAATGCATTATAGTGTTTTAAACTAAGCTGTTCACCACCTTGTTGCGCTTTGCCATTGGTTAAATGGTTGGTGGTGTTTTGCTTTAACAGCTCTATTAAATCATTACCATTTAATGGCAAATCGGCAACATTATAACCTTGGTTTTTAAGACTATTTACCATATCGATTGTCGATTGCGGGGCGTCTAAACCAACGCCGTTACCAATGCGGGCATTCTTGTTTGGGTAATTGGCTAATATAAAGGATACCTTGCGCTTTGCTGGTTGTTCTACTTTTAAACGCACCCAATTTTTTGCCAAATCTGCAACATATCCAACACGGTCTGCCAGCGGTTTATGTTGGACAATATAAGATTGCGTAGCCTGATTAAAAACGCCAGATGATTTAAATGAAATAGCACGGGTTAAAATTCGGCCGTCTATTTCGGTCAATGCAACATTCATGGCTAAATCTCTTGCCGATAGGCCTTGCACATTATCCCGCCATGTTTCAACGCTTTGGCCTGCTAAAACAACTTGCAAAATAGGGCAATTGGGTTGTTCTAAAACACTTTTAATGCGTCGGTTTTCATCCACTTCGCTTTGCTCAAACGCGCCAACAGCAAAAGCGGTGGCATTTAAAATTACTTGTGGTTTATAACGTTCAAATATTTGGCTGCATATTTCGGATGATATTGGGTCTTTAAGCGATGATACAAATATCGGCAGCGCATTTAGGCCGCGTTTGCTCAGTGCTTTAATAAGGGCATTAATGGGCGCAATATTACCAGCTTCAAGCAAAGCGCGATAAAAACTTATGGCAACAATTGGCTGACTGGGTGTCTGCCATAGGTTTTGCATATCATCAGGGCTAACCAAACTGTGGTCTGGCCAATATATGCCTGCATTTAATAGTAGTTTTGCAGCATTGGGTTGTTCGGTTTTACCGAGTAAATATTTGCAATAATTCAATAAATTTGTAGCATTTTCATCGCCGCCATGGGTAAAATATTGCCAAATATTCGCCATGTCTTTATGGGGTATATTATTATAAGCCATAAGCTGTTCATCGGGCTTGGCATCCCCTGGCAAAACACAAAGTTTAATGTTGTTGTTTTTACAAATTGCAATAATCTGCTCAAGCCCATAAGCCCAATATGCCTTGCCGCCAAGCAGGCGCAATATTACCAGTTTTGCATGTTGTAAGGTGTTTCCAATGTAATTATCAACTGACATAGGGTGTTTAAGTTGCAAAAAATTTGCAAGCCTTAAACTCATATGTGTAGTTTCATCTTGTGCGGCGGCAATGTTGGCAAGCTCTGTATCCGCAGCCGAAACGATAATAATATCGGCAGGCGATTGCCCAAGGTCAACCGCTTCGCCCTCATCATCTAATGTACCAGATTGTATGTTGAGTAAATGCATAAGGTTACTTCAAATCCCCATACAAATATTACAGAACAGCAATTTGTTTTAATTGCTCGGTCACTTTATCTTCATTAAATTTCGCATCCGAAATAACGACAAGTCGACTTTGTTTTTTCTCGCCCATCTCCCACATACGGTCAAAATAGCCTTCAATTCTGGGGCCAACTGCTTGCAAAACATAGCGCATATCTTTGTTTTTTACGGCAACAAACCCTTTTAAGCGTAATATTTTATGCTCACTAATTAGGGCACCAATCGCTTGTTCAAATTGTTCAATGTCGCTCACTTCCGACAAATCTATAGATATGGATTTAAACGCATTATGATCATGATCGTGATGGTGTGGCTCACCATTTTCATGCTGGGCTTCATGTTCTAATTCGTGGTGGCTTTTACGGTTTGCAATGTCATCTTCAGCATT
>JABSRY010000373.1 GCA_013214985.1 Hyphomicrobiales bacterium | reverse complement strand
GGATACGCATTTTTTTAATAAGCAAAACAGCATTTATGGCTCTGTTTGAATAAGTTCATATAAAACTAACAAAACCAAAAAGCTACATCAACCTCCCATTGTTTGCAACAGAGTTCAACATCGGGTGTGATTAACGATAAAACTACCATGGATTACATTGAAAATCATGTTTCTACTGAACCTGCCGGCATTAGTCAGTAGAGCATTCAGTTTGAAAGTCTTTTTATAATTTACATATAAAGAGTTCAATTTTTTTTGTTATACTCTATTAACTGTGGTTTTATCCAACCACTTATGACAAGTGACTTGACGGGAGTATATATGTTCGAAACTAAACTAGTAAATCGCTTGCTTGAAGTAATAGAAAAAGACATTATCCCTTTAACCCAAGCAGGAGTATCTGATGGTAATAAATTATTTGGTGCTGCACTTATTAGAAAATACGATCTAAGTCTAGTAATGGCCGAAACCAATAACGAAACAGAAAACCCACTTTGGCACGGAGAAATGCACTTACTTAAACGTTATTATGAAATGCCCGAGGCAACCCGTACACCACTTAAAGACTGCATTTTTTTAACCACTCACGAACCATGTTCATTATGTCTTAGTGCCATAACATGGGCAGGATTAGATAATTTCTATTATTTCTTTTCATATCAGGACAGCCGTGATGCATTCGGGATTCCTCATGATTTAAAAATCTTGGCTGAGGTTTTTGCGCTTCAAGATGGAGACTATAACCGCAGCAACTCATTTTGGCAGAGCTATTCAATCACTGATATGGTTAGTCAATTGCCAAACGAGGCCGAACGTACTAAAATTTCAAACCTTATTACAGACATTCGAAAAACATATGATAAAATGTCCACGGTCTACCAAAATTCTAAAGACAATAACGCAATTCCGTTGGCTTAATTGTCCTACAACTTCATTTGCCTGTTTACATTTTTATATAAAAGATATTTAAATTCACTATCTCCCGCAGCATAACAAGCTTGCGGGCAAAACGCACGCAACCACATAAAATCACCAGCTTCAACTTCTACCCAATCTCGGTTTAGTAAATATATGGCCTTGCCTTGCAAAACATATAACCCATGTTCCATTACATGCGTTTCAGCAAACGGTATAATGCCGCCAGGCAGAAAGGTTACAATATTAACATGCATGTCATGGTCAAGGTCAAGCGGGTCTACAAATCGCGTGGTTTTCCATTTTCCATCAGTATCAGCCATTTCTATTGGCGATACGTCTTGTTCACGGGTGATAAATGATTTTGGCGTGTTAATCCCCTTAACCAATTCATATTTCTTGCGTATCCAATGAAATTTAACAGGCTTATCGCCCGTATTCTTAACACTCCAATTTTCATTAGGCGAAATATAGGCATATCCACCTGGCTTCAATATATGTTGTTTTCCGTCTAAATTAATAGTCAATTCACCTTCAAGAATAAACAGAACAGCCTCAGCATTCTCATCTTGTTCAGGGTTGTCACTAAAACCACCAGCGCTGACCTCAACAATATATTGCGAAAACGTATCCGAAAACCCCGAAAGCGGTTTAGCCAAAACCCAAGCCCGAGTATTGTGCCAAAACGGAAAATAACTCGTAACAATGTCGCTCATAACACCCCTAGGTATGAAAACATACGAGTCCGTAAAAATGGCTCTATCTTTAACTATTTGATTTTGCGGCGGCAACCCGCCACGGGGTGCATAATAAGATGAATTCATTCTAATTCCTTCAATCAACTAGTTTTTATCAATGTTTAAAATTGTGCCTATTAAGCTCAGTATTCCAATAATTGGCTTGGCTCTATTGCAACAGAATCTTTTTAACTGCCCTTATAGGTTGAATAACCAAATGGTGATAAAAGTAATGGCACATGATAATGGTTGTTATTGTCCGATACTCCAAAATGAATTGGTATTGTATCCAAAAAATTTGGATTACTTGAATTATTAAAATAATCATTAATAAAAAAAATTAGCTCATATTTGCCATTTTTAAACATTTCATTTTCGGCCAAGGGTTTCTCTGTACGCCCATCTTGATTTGTTGTAGCGGCACAAATTTTATGTTTTTTGTCTCCCTCAACATACCAGAGTTCAACTTCAATACCCTCAGCGGGCTTACCACTGACGGTATCTAAAATATGTGTTGTTAATTTACCCATGTCATATTCCTTACTTTAAGTAAAATGCAATTAGGACAAAGAGAGTCTATAAGGGTTTTCAAAAAAATGCTCTTCCAAATTAGAACCTGCCCCATCTCGATCAAAGATAATAAAATTTTGATCGAGTTTCAGTGGGTATAAGATACCATGCCAAGTATTTCTATGATAATTAATACCTTGAACGCCATTTGTTATGAAGGCCATGGGTTTATCAGGAGAACCATTTTTATCTTCGGCAACCACGATCAAAAACGGCTGGTCTGAAGTCGGAATAAATGCTTGACTGCCCAAAGGATGACGTTCCATAAAATTCAACTCCCAAGGCAATTCAAAAAACTTACTTTCGGCTATGCTGATAATAGGCCGCGCGTCTTTTCCAGTGAATTCTAGTTTAGCAAGATCATGGTGTCGACCGCACATGCCCTTGTTAATAAGGAAACTTGGTTGGTCGGACAACTCAATCACATCGGCTAGATGCGCAATTTTATTACTTTCTAATGGTTTTATTTCTATAAGTTTACCATCCATCAAACTTTACCCTTTTAGTAGTCTATTATTCTTAAAATCTCTCACTTTTTGACTTTGCAAAAAATGAGAGTGTTACGGGCTTAAAGGTTGTGTCAGCAAAATTAGTCTGTTTCGTCGACTATGGATTTGGCATGCCCACCCGAAATTTCTCCTGTCTGAGTGTCGCCAATATTTTGTGGTAAAACTTGATTAAGAATGATGGCAATAAATGCAGCTGGTAACAAACCGGATACCATGAGTACTCTAAATGTTTCAGGTAAATATTGTACGGCAGCAGGCTCAAGCTGTAGGCCAAGACCTATGGATATGGCGACCGCGAAAATAACCATATTACGGCGGTTCCAATCAACATCTGACAACATTGATATGCCAGCGGCGACCACCATACCAAACATAACAATCACCCCACCCCCTAAAACTTCTATGGGGATTGTTCTAATAATCGCCCCGACTTTAGGTATTAGACCACATATAATTAAAAATATTGCACCAATGGTTACAACATGGCGGCTCATAACACCCGTCATTGCGATTAAACCGACATTTTGGCTAAATGATGTATTGGGGAACCCACCAAATATACCAGCAATTGCGGTACCTACACCATCTGCATAGGTTGCCCCTTGAATTTCTTTATCTGTTGCCTCTCGCCCTGCGCCGCCTTTGGTAATGCCTGATACATCACCAACTGTTTCAATAGCCGAAACAAATGCCATTAAACAAAAACCAATAACAGCAGACATGCTCAATTCAAAAACCATATTTAAACGGTGACGGAAATGCT
>JABSRY010000372.1 GCA_013214985.1 Hyphomicrobiales bacterium | reverse complement strand
GCAGATGTTAATCTGTTTTCACTTTTGTTAACGTATGGAATATGAATATATGGAAAATACCTTTATCACTGTTATTACCTTAGTGATAGCCCCCCCCAGCACTAATTATTATAATTGTCACAATGCTTAACAATTATTATTTAAAAGTTTTAAAAGAACCAAACAAAGACGATTATAAAAAGTTATTTATTCAGCTTGAAGAAGGCGCAAGTTTTAAAGGTGTTTATTTTAATCATCTTAAAAATGGCCTTGACTGGGCAAATCGTTTTTTTGAAGGACCAGCATTTAAAGGACCAGAATATGTCGGCACAGGAGAAAAAACATTTTGGGATAAATTTTGGGGGCGCATATTTTTTCGGAATGATAATTATATCAAACCTAATGATATACGTGATGATGACTGGAAGCCAAATCCGTTCAGTTTGAGTACCTATATTCGCTGCTATCAGCTTGCAACTGTCTATCCAGTTTTGGGCGCATTTATATTTTGGGGGGTTGGCAATGATGCAGGGTTGTTGGGAGAAACATTAGGACTATCTACCACGATAAACGCTTTGTTTTCAAAGGTTGTATTAGCAATAACAATAGCGGTTATAATTTTATCATTTTTAGGTTATAAAACACAAAAGGAACGATATTTTTATGCTGCTTTTGCCTTGCTAGTATCTTCGGTTTATTTAGTTGAATTAATATTCTCAGAAACTTTACCAATTGTCGCTATCGCTGTCGCTATCGCTGTCGCTGTCGCTGGCGTTTATAACAGAGAAAATATCGTATTACTAATATTTTCAATTCTGTATTTTGTCGCTACGATAATATTTATTTTTACCTTGGCGAATAAAAACCTAAGAGGTGTGGCAATTATTATGGCGATTATTATCATACCGATGATTAATGCGCCATTTGACTATTTATCAATTGGGCTTACCCGTTCTCTGCTTGGTAAAAGCCTTAAAACAGGGTCAGGCATAACCAAACTCGGTTGGTCAGTACTTGATATTTTTCTAGCCATAATATTATTAATAGTATTATCAAGTGCGTTTATTTTCACAATTGAGATAATTAACTGGTTGGCCACTTTCTCGGGTTTAAATAAGCCAATCGTTAATCTTGAAATATTACTAAAGGAAATATCACATAACTTCTGGAGTTGGAAACATGGATGGGTTTATTTCATGTTTCTTTAAACCTTGTTGCCAACAATCATTCACTTGTTTGTTGCAATATTCAGTGTTTTTACCTTATGGCCTAAATCGATAACAGAAATAATCAAAAATATATTGAAAAACAGAGAAAAAAACTCCGAGGCACAATTGGAAAAAGCCTCTTACTACCTTACAGGGCGCTGGGTTTTTGCATTTAGCATGTTCTTTGTCATCGGAGTATTGTTATATAATTTTATGCCATCCATTGCTCCTAATGCAGGCCAATTATATTTGCAGGGTATGATAGAGATACAGGTTTATGCATCCAGTTTATTTGCCAGCTAGTTTACTGTAGCAAGACAATTGGAATAATCCTGAATAGCTCCATAAATGAATATAAACAACCTAAATTATTATCAAGAAAAACGTCGCCACGGTATCAAGCTAAGTGTCGCAACGGTATCAAGCAAAACGCCGCGCTACAATAATTTCTAAAGGTTTAGAACAGTTAGCAAACAGGTTCAGATGAAATTATACCATAAAAGCTATGTTGCTTAATTTAAACTAAATGATGCCACTCATGGAGAATTACAAATTAATAGCATTAGATATTTCGGGTACAATTTGTCACCCACTTGCGCCCTATGGGTTAATTGTCGAGCGCAGTAAAAAAGGTACTAAAAATAACATTTGCAAACAATTAGCCAATTTAAACCAATATTGGGCAGTCGAACAAATATTATTCGACGGTATTGATCATTTTTTTGAACGCTTCACCAGTCTAACAAACGCCAAATTGGTTTTATTTGGCAAAGGTTCTATATCCGAATAAAAAGCCATCATTCGACATTTAAATATTGAGCAATTTATCGAACATATATTCTCAGAAGATGAGTATGGTTTCAATAATGTAGCAGATATAATGAAAGTAGATGCAAAAGATTGTCTATATATCGGCCATCGTCATATAGGTGGGCGCCGAAATGCAAATTTCACCAACGCAAAATCTTCTGGCTGGGATGCCTTATGGGTAAAACCCTCTAACAGTAAAAACTATACAAATATTACAGATTTGATGAAAGACCCGATTTCTATAAAGTCACAAGAGCGGCCATATTCAATTTATTGGAAATAATAGAGCCAAAATTTTAAGAATCAGCATCAGATTTAATAGCCGAACGTTTAGTCGATTTTTCCTAACATTTCTATAATACTCTAACTCAATCAACTTATAAAGTATTATCTTATGTCTGTATTAGAATAGCATTTTGTACATAATTTTGTTCAATATTATGCACATTATGGCGCATAGTTTTTATATTACTTGCCAAATAAAGTAAGTTTTTGCATCATGTTTTTGCTTGAGGAGAAAGCCAGTTAGTAAATCTAATTGGTTCGAGTGTGTTCCATATTGCAGCACTTAACCCTGTTGTAACTCGTTTAAATTTTATACCAGTTTTACAGTTGGTAATCTAATATTCAGTAGAATATTTTTTGGAGAGCATATGTCTGTTAAGCCTTTTACAAAATTATTGGTTGCAAATCGCAGCGAAATTGCAATTCGTATATGCCGCGCAGCAACCGAGCTTGGCATTAAAACCGTCGCTATTTATAGCCATGAAGACCGCTTTGCATTACATCGCTTTAAAGCAGATGAAAGCTATTTGGTTGGCGAAGGTAAAAGGCCTGTCCAAGCTTATTTAGATATTGAAGATATTATACGCATCGCGCAAGAATCAGGTGTTGATGCCATTCACCCAGGTTATGGTTTCTTGTGCGAAAATCCCGATTTTGTAAAAGCCTGTGAAGCCGCAAATATAAAATTCATCGGCCCTTCAAGTGACATTATGGAAAAGTTTGGCAATAAAGTTTCTGCCCGCTATGTCGCCGATGCAGCAAATGTACCAACAGTTCCTGCAACAGGCCCCTTGCCAGATGCGATAGAGCTGGTTGCCGAAATGGCCAGTAAGGTTGGCTATCCACTAATGCTAAAAGCCTCGTGGGGTGGTGGTGGCCGCGGTATGCGGGTTATCGAAAATGAAGCAGAATTGCAAGCTCAGGTCGATTCTGGCAAGCGCGAGTCTAAAGCAGCATTCGGCAATGATGAGGTTTATCTCGAGCGGCTCATTCGCCGTGCAAGGCACATCGAAGTGCAAATTTTGGCAGACCATCATGGCAATGTGGTGCATTTGTTCGAGCGTGAATGCTCGATGCAGCGCCGCAACCAAAAAGTGGTCGAGCGCGCACCAGCCCCCTATTTAAGCGACGAAGAACGCCAAGAAATTTGTATGTCAGCCCTTCAATTGATGAAAAGCGCAGGCTACGAAAACGCAGGCACAGTCGAGTTTTTATGGGATGTAGATGACGGCCAATATTATT
>JABSRY010000371.1 GCA_013214985.1 Hyphomicrobiales bacterium | reverse complement strand
TGGCGATGTCTTAGAAATTTGGCCAGCCCATTATGAAGATGTCGCATGGCGCTTTTCATTTTTTGGCGATGATCTCGAAAAAATATCCGAGTTTGACCCGCTTACTGGTAAAAAAATACGAGAATTAGAGTCAGAACGTATTTATGCCAATTCGCATTATGTAACACCACGCCCGCATTTGATACGCGCCATCGAAACAATCAAGCAAGAGCTACAAGTGACTTTGGCAGACATGCAACAAAAAGGTAAATTGCTCGAGGCACAAAGGCTTGAGCAACGGGTTAGTTTCGACATTGAAATGCTCGAAGCGCAAGGTTTCTGTAGTGGCATCGAAAATTATTCTAGGCATTTAACAGGGCGACCAGCAGGTGCACCACCCCCCACATTATTTGAATATATACCCGATAATTGTTTGATATTTGTCGATGAAAGCCATGTAACGGTTTCGCAACTTGGCGCAATGTATAAGGGTGACTTTTCGCGTAAAACCACTTTGGCGGATCATGGTTTTAGGTTGCCAAGTTGTTTAGATAACCGCCCCTTAAAGTTTGAAGAATGGGATATTATGCGTACCCAAACGGTGTTTGTGTCAGCAACCCCAGGTAAGTGGGAATTAGCGCGCACAGGCGGTGTATTTGCCGAACAAGTTATTCGTCCAACAGGGCTTATAGATCCTGAAATTGAAATTCGCCCAGTAGGCACTCAAGTCGATGATTTAATAGCAGAATGTAAAATGGTAATTGCCAAGGGGCAACGTGTTTTAGTTACAACGCTTACCAAACGCATCTCCGAAGATCTAACTGAATATATGTACGATCAAGGCATTAAAGTCCGCTATTTACACAGTGACATCGATACGTTAGAGCGTATCGAAATTATCCGCGATTTAAGGCTTGGGGTTTTTGATGTGCTGATTGGCATCAACCTATTGCGTGAGGGTTTGGATATACCCGAAGTGTCTTTGGTCGCAATTTTAGATGCCGATAAAGAGGGTTTTTTGCGTAGTGAAACATCGTTGGTGCAAACTATTGGCCGTGCCGCTCGGCATGTCGAGGGGCGGGTAATTTTATATGCAGATAGAATTACAGGCAGTATGGAACGCGCGATGGCCGAGACAGACCGTCGACGCGAAAAACAAAAAGCGCATAATAAAATATATGGCATTACCCCAACCAGTATTAAAAAGAAAATTGGCGAAATTATCGAAAGCATGGCAGAAGCTGACCATGTAACGGCCGATACAGGCGAATTTGCGCCATCGCAAATGGTGGGTAAAAACCTTCAGACACATCTTAAGTCACTGCGCAAACAAATGCTCGAAGCTGCCGAAAATTTAGATTTCGAACAAGCCGCCAATATACGCGACGAAATTAAACGTCTGGAACAGAATGAATTAATGGTATTAGAGGACCCATTGGCTAGACAATTTAACTATAATCAAACCAATGATGGCAAAGCCAAAAAAACAGGGCGCAGTAGTAGGGGTAAAGCAGGCAACAGATCCTTTAAATCTAACCGAAAATCAAAATAGAGACCAGATGATTAAAAAATTTATTTACATATGCTTGTCACTAATTTTAGTGGCCTGTAGCGCCAGCCTAAAGCCCAATGGCTCCAACACCATTGTGGCTGGCGATTATGTGGCTATAAGCGGGGATATATTTTATCATATTAAAATTACGTTGCCTGAGCAGGTTAAAATAGTCATTAGGCTAGAAGAGCACGCCATTGCGGATGTTTCTGCTGCGATAATTGCAACAAAGACCATTTATACAAATGGCAAACAAGTGCCTATTTCGTTTAATATGATGGTACCAAAAGTGTCATTGGATGCGGCTATAAGCCCTGGTTTCACTGTTTTATTATACCATCAAAATAGGCTAATTTTCATCAATAAAAGTAATATGCCCTATAAAGAAAATGTTAGACAGCTGATAAAAGTTGACCAAGTATATTAGTTAAAAATGCCAAAAGCCAAGCGGCGTAACTTCGGTTTCTACAAAATTATTCTGCTCTGCAATATATTCTCGTTTAAGCAGGTTAACTTGCCACCCTTTTTTGCTTTCATCAATTAATATTTGGTTATAGCTTGCAGCAGGCTTATGGCTGGTTGCCACGGCCGATGCCGACGACACACCAATGCATAATGTTGGGCCAAATTTATTGTCTATATTGGTTATTTTGTTCTTATGATTGTGGCCATATATTACCAGTTCGGCACCAATGTCGGTCAATATATCTTTAAGCTCGGCACAATCCTTTAACGCTCGAACACTGGGTGTAAGCCGCGGTAACGGTGGGTGGTGGATCATGGCTACTCTAAAAAAGCCTTCTTTTTTCAAATAAGCCAATATTGTTTTAAGTCGGCTTCGCTGCGCCTCGCCCATTTCGCCAGTCGCCATAAATGGTGGTGATGCATAAGCCGATGAAATACCAATTAGCGCCACGCGGCCAAATATTCGAATATATGGAAAAGGGCCAAAAGGTACTGCATTGGTTAGTTCAATATTCAATGTTTTAAGAATTTCAGCACCTTGGTCACAACAGGTCATATAATCTGACCAATGGTGTAATATACTAGCTATCGAATCTTCTGTATAAGCATCATGATTGCCAGGCACGTATGACATTTTATCGGCAGGCGCAAACCCTCGCATCCAAGCGGTTGAACGCTTTATTTCAGCACGCGAGCCAATGTTCACTAAGTCACCAGAAAAAGCATAATGGTCAATTTCCTGCTGCTTAATATCCTTTTCAAATGCCCTAAAGACATTCTGCATGTGTATTTTTTTTCGGCTAATCGCCCAAGAGGTTAAGCCCAATATCCGTATACCCGTTAATTCCAACAACGTCGGCTTAGGCATGGGTGGCATATGGATATCAGAGAAATGAGCGAGCCTAAAATTAGTCATAAAAATATTTCAAATAATTTCAATGTTTAAGATTATAATTGAGATGATACAAGTTGAACATCACTTTTTGTCAAAATATTGTTGATGATAGTCTTCGGCTCTCCAAAATTTCTCGGCAGGGGCAATCAATGTGCCTATCGGTCTCTCAAATCGGGCTGATGCATCCAACTGATCCTTGTAATCTTGTGCTATATTTTCTTGTTCGTCATCATATGTAAAAATCACAGATTTATATTGATCATTAATATCAGTCGCTTGGCTATGATTATGGGTTGGGTTGTGACAATTAAAAAATTTTTCAAGCAAAGACTTGTAGCTTATAAGATTTTCATCAAATTCAATAAGTACAACTTCAACATGCCCAGTTCTCTTAGAACACACTTGTTCATAAGTTGGGTTAAGGGTGCGCCCACCACTATAACCAACCGTTGCATCTGTAATTGCTAGTCTTCTAAAGCTTTTTTCAACGCCCCAAAAACAACCTGCACCAAACATTGCTTGCATATTAATCTCCTCGATAATCATTTCTTATGCCATGCTTATACAAAAAAATAAAGTGTAATATACTCAGACTCACCAATAAAATAGTTTTACAGCCTCTAGCCAAATCATTTA
>JABSRY010000370.1 GCA_013214985.1 Hyphomicrobiales bacterium | reverse complement strand
TCAACCCAATGACTGGTCAGTGAAAAGTGTAGCTTAAATCAATACTAAATCTGTCGCAGATTTGGGGACCACCTCACCTCAAACAAACATTATGGGCATCAACCACGCTTAAACATTAAAAAACCCTCCAAAATTAATTTGAAGGGCATCATCTGTTATCAATATTCTAACAACTTATATTAACGTTGCCTCTGTAACCGCATCTATGTCAGCTCGGGTCACACCTTCTGCCATTTCGACAATTTTTAAGCCACCTTCTACCACATCAAACACCCCATAATTGGTAATAATACGGTCAACCACAGCTTTGCCTGTCAGCGGTAATGTGCACTCTTTAAGCAGTTTAGATGCGCCTTTTTTATTAGCATGATCCATAATAACCACAACACGTTTAACGCCTGCAACTAAATCCATCGCGCCGCCCATGCCTTTAACCAATTTTTTTGGTATCATCCAGTTGGCTAAATCGCCATTTTCGGCAACTTCCATCGCACCCAAAATCGCCATGTTAATTTTGCCGCCCCTAATCATAGCAAAGCTCTCACTAGAGTCAAAATAGGCCGTACGGTCTAATTCGGTAATGGTTTGTTTGCCTGCATTAATTAGGTCAGCATCAATATTTTCTTCTGTCGGAAAAGGCCCCATGCCCAGCATACCATTTTCAGATTGCAAGGTAACGTCCACCCCTTCAGGAATGTAATTAGACACCAAAGTCGGTATTCCAATGCCCAAATTCACATACCATCCATCCTGCAATTCTTGCGCGGCACGCTCTGCCATTTGATTTCTATCCCATGTCATAATAATGCTCCTATGCGCTAATTGTACGTTGTTCGATGCGTTTTTCGTGGTCACCTTTAATGAGGCGGTGCACATAAATGCTCGGTGTGTGAATTAAATCTGGGTTAAGCTCGCCTGTTTTTACAATTTCCTCAACTTCGGCAATACAAACTTTGCCACATGTTGCCACAACAGGGTTAAAGTTACGCGCAGTTTTGCGGTAAATTAAATTGCCTCGTTCATCACCTTTCCAAGCTTTTACAAGCGATAAATCAGCAATAATACCCATTTCTAATATATAGGTAACACCGTCAAAGTCTTTGTGTTCTTTGCCATCTGCTATAACGGTTCCAACACCCGTTTTAGTGTAAAAACCAGGTATGCCAGCACCACCAGCGCGCATGCGCTCGGCCAAAGTGCCCTGTGGGTTAAACTCAAGTTCTAACTCGCCAGATAAATATTGGCGCATAAATTCGGCATTTTCACCGACATAAGATGAAACCATTTTGCTAATTTGGCGGGATGCTAAAAGCTCACCTAAACCAAAATCATCCACACCAGCATTGTTAGATACAACGATCAAATTTTTAACGTCGGTGCGCCTAATAGCGGTGATAAGGTTTTCTGGTATGCCACAAAGCCCAAACCCGCCAACAGCAATAGTCATGCCATCAAATAAGGTTTCTGCCAATGCATCATCGGCATTATTATAAATTTTCTTCATTATTTCTCCTCCGATTCTATCATTTTTAGCGATTATATCATCTTAACCGCAACAGCAACGGCTTCGCCGCCACCAATACAAAGTGACGCAATGCCAGTCGATTTGCCGCGGGTTTTAAGCGCATGTACTAAAGTAACCAATATACGCGCACCAGATGCCCCAATAGGGTGACCAAGCGCAACTGCACCGCCATTCACATTTACTTTTTCTATATCTAAATTCATGTCTTTAATGGCAACCATGGTCACACAAGCAAATGCTTCGTTAATTTCAAACAGGTCAACATCTTCGGTTTTCCAACCAACATTTGCAATTAGCGTTTTCATCGCGGTTACGGGCGCTGTGGTAAACCATTCAGGCTCATGTGCAAAATTTTGCGTGCCAATAACTTCACAAATTGCGGTTAAACCTCTTGCTTTAGCGGTAGATGCACGCATCATCACCAATGCAGCAGCACCATCGTTAATAGAGCTAGAGGTCGCCGCTGTAACAGTGCCACCTTTTTTAAAAGCAGCACGCAGAGCAGGTATTTTCTCAGGCCGAGCGTTTAGCGGGCCTTCGTCTTTATCGATAATCACATCACCACGGCGAGATTTAACGGTAAAAGGGGTAATTTCACCATCAAATGCGCCATTTTCGGCAGCTTGTTTAGCACGTGTAACGCTGCGGATTGCAAACTCATCTTGCACCTCACGGGTAAACTCATATTTATCGCTAGTCGCTTCGGCAAATACGCCCATAGATTGCCCATCATAAGCGTTTTCTAAACCGTCATATGCCATATGGTCTAATATTTGACCATGGCCATAACGAATGCCACTGCGGCCAGATGGTAGCAAATGCGGTGCGTTGGTCATGCTTTCCATACCGCCAGCAACCACGATGTCGCCAGTGCGTACGTGCAAACCATCAAATGCAAGCATTACCGCTTTAAGGCCAGAGCCTCAAACCTTACTAATTGTTGTACAAGGTACAGATTTTGGCAACCCAGCGCCTAATGCCGCTTGGCGGGCAGGGGCTTGCTTTAAACCAGCCGATAAAACATTGCCCATGTAAACTTCGTTTACATCATTTGCATTGACACCGCCGCGCTCTAACGCTGCTTTAATCACTGCCGAGCCAAGCTCAGTTGCAGCAACGCCGTTAAACCCACCCTGAAAAGCACCCAATGCTGTACGTGCATAGCTTACAATAACAATCGGATCTTGTTTTATATCGCTCATTTTCATCTCCCATTTAAAACTTCATAATATATCTAATATAAACATATGCTTTGACTTGGCGGTCGCATAGTAGTATTTATACGGTAATGACGTTGATATTAAGAAATAGATATGCAGTTTATTTTAGATGAATTACCCGTGCCATTGGTTTACGCAACCCACAGAATTATCCGTGATTGCAACCATGAATTCGCAGCACTATTTGGCTATGATCGTGAAGAACTAATCGATAGTGGCTTCCATATATTATACCCAAAATTTGCCGATTTTTTACGCACTGGCGAAATGTGGCAAACCAATATGCGCAATAAAAGCACTTATTATGATGAAAGGGTGATGCGCCACAATGATCAAAGCGATTTTTGGTGCCGTGTGCGCGGTCAGTCGACCAATGCGGACGATCCATTTGCAGCCGCGATATATTGTTTTGAGCCGCTAAACCGAGTTGTCGAGCATAAACGCCATAAATTAACCGACAGGCAAATGCAAATAATAGCACTGGTTGCGCAGGGCAAAAAAAATAGAGAGATCGCACTAGAGCTTAACAGATCGGTCAGAACCATAGAAATGCATAGGGCAAGGGTGATGAAACAAATTTCAGTAACCAATGCTGCGCAATTGATTGCATGGTTCGAGCGTCAAAAATACAATGATACTAACAATGAGTTTTAATGGCCTGATGTTTGTTAGTCTATTGTTGAGTGGTTTTTAATTAATTATATTTGCTTATATACACGCCTCACTCCAAGACCCGAAAGTCTTGATGTGATATTATACGGAAATTATCTGTAACTTGATCTCGGA
>JABSRY010000037.1:1683-11711 GCA_013214985.1 Hyphomicrobiales bacterium | reverse complement strand
AAAGTTTATTTTGCTCTACAAAGCACTAGATGCCGACGATGGCGAGCTAACCAGAACCTTAAAAGTTAGGCGTAAAGTCATTGCACAAAAATATGCAGACATCATCGAAACTCTATATTCAGATAGAAATGAAATAGACATCGATACTGTCATTCATTTCCAAGATGGTGGCAAACAACGCATTCAAACAACTGTAAAAGTTGAAAATATTTAAATAAGCCAAATATGGCACGCTCCAATAAATTGGGTTAACCAATAGAGCAAGTTTTAAAGGGAGAATATATATGAACTGGGATCTGCTGTTCCAACTCCTCATAAATGGGGTAATTGTTGGGCTATTATATGGCGTAGTCGCCATGTGCTTTGTGCTTATTTACAAATCAACTCAAGTGGTTAACTTTGCCCAAGGCGAGTTTCTATTGCTCGGCGCATGGGTTTGTCTCTATTTTCTAGTAGAGTATGAGTTCCCATTTTGGTTAGGTTTCTTACTCACTATGGGCTTCATGGCAATATTCGGTATTGTCGTTCAAACGCTAATTTTACGGCCATTAATTGGCGAGCCCATCATTTCAATTATCATGGTAACCATTGGTTTTTCTACCTTTATGCAATCTCTAATGAATTGGGTTTTTGGCAATAGCGCAGTCAGGTTCCCCCAAATATTCGAAGTAGAGGTGGTTAATATCGGTGGCCTAAATGTCGAAACCGCCTATCTAATGTCAATCGCCATGTCGATAATCATTATGATTGTGTTTTTCGCATTCTTCCGTTATTCACGCTTTGGTTTAGCCATGCGTGCCACGGCCTATAATCAACAAATAGCTCAGTCTTTAGGCATATCTATCAAGCAAGTGTTTATGATGGCGTGGGCAATTTCAGCGGTGGTTTCAGCGGTTGCAGGCATTATTATTGGCATGGTTTCAGCAGTTTCAAACGCACTTGCTTTCATTGGCATTAAAGTATTCCCCGCAGTTATTGTGGGCGGGTTAGACAGTATTGTGGGCGGCGTATTTGGTGGCATCATCATTGGTGTGCTAGAAAATTTAGCCGAATTCGTAGATGGTCAATATCTACATTGGGGCAATATGTACCAAATCGCACCCTTCTACATCCTAATCATAATTTTAATGATTAAACCCTACGGTTTATTCGGCACTCCAGATATTGAAAGGGTTTAAAAATGGCTGGTATTTCTACACCGCGCCCATGCGGCGATTATAGAACAAGTTATAAGTCAGACATGACAATATTCCCAACAAGGGTTTCTCGTAATGTCGCAATATTTGGTGTTTTACTTTTAGCATTATTTCCACTTGTTAATAATATAGCCCCGTTCATCGCTAACGATTATCATTTAAGTTTGATGATTCAAATCGGCTATTACAGCATCGCGGCTATCGGCCTTAATATTCTGGTCGGCTTTACTGGCCAAATTAGCTTAGGTCATGGTGCTTTCTTCGGTTTTGGTGCTATTTTCTCAGCATATCTTAACGAAACCACGGGCATTCCCGTGTTTTTCACCATTCCATTGGCAGGCGTTGCAACCGCCGCTGTTGGTTTGCTTTTCGGCATTCCTGCAGCAAGAATTAAAGGCCTATATTTAGCAATAGCCACCCTAGCATCACAGTTTATTCTAGAAGATTTTTATGCAAGAGCAGATTGGTTTTCAGGCGGCTCGTCAGGCATTGCAGCAAATTATGTCAATATTCTTGGGCTAGAGCTAGACGATGATAAAAAATATTATTATCTGGTATTATTCTGGTTAGTTATCGCGCTAATTGCGGGCGCTAACTTAATAAGGTCAAGAGACGGCAGGGCGCTAGTTGCGGTCAGAGATCATTATCTTTCGGCCGAAGTAATGGGCATTAACCTTACTAAATATCGTATTCTATCATTCGGTATATCCAGCGCATTTGCAGGTGTCGGTGGCGCATTATATGGGCATTATCTGGGCTATGTTTCAGCTGAAGGCTTTACACTATTAGTTTCAATTTCATTTTTAGCGATGATAATTATCGGCGGGCTTGGTTCTATAATGGGCTCAGTTTTAGGCGCAATTTTTATCACTCTATTGCCCGAAACGATGGAAGTTTTAGCAACCGTTGCATTGCCCGAATCCATAGCAGATGGCAAAGCCTATGTTAAAGAAATGAGCGTAGGCGCTGCTATTATACTATTTTTAATCTTTGAGCCAGAAGGTCTGGCACATCGGTGGAAACTCATTAAAGCTTATTGGAAGCTTTATCCATTTTCTTATTAGTTCAGAGGGGGCTAATAAGAATATCGTAACTAAAACATAATAAAAAAGGGAGAATATTATGATGAATAAACTAAAAGCTACCTTAGCGGTTGCGGCGTTGCTAAGCGCATCAGCGGCTCAAGCCGATAGTGTGTTAGTTGGCCATTTGGTTGATTATACAGGGCCAACAGCCTTTGTAGGCAAAACATATGGTCCTGGCGTTAAAGACGCTATCGATTATGTAAATGCCAATGGCGGCATCGATGGCACAACCATCGAGCTAGACCAAATTGACTATGCCTATAAAGTACCTCAAGCGATTTCAGCCTATAAAAAGTGGAAATCAAGAGGCATGGTTGCATTGCAAGGTTGGGGCACTGGCGATACCGAAGCGCTAATTTCGTTTGTTGCAAAAGACAAAATCCCTGTTTGGTCAGCGTCCTATTCAGGCCATTTAACCGACCCAACAAAGCTTAACCCAAATACCAAAAAAGCCGCGCCATACAACTTCTTCTATGGCCCTTCTTACTCAGACGGTTGCCGTGCAATGGTTCAATGGGCAGCAAAAGATGCTAAAGAAAACAATGTTGCAGATCCAGTATTTGTTTATACTGGCGCTAACCATCCTTATCCAAATGCACCTAAAAAAGCATGTATGGAATATGCTGGCGAACTTGGTTTTAAAGTATTAAACCCAATCGTTGTACCAATGGGCCCTGGCGATTTTAAAGCACAATGCTTAACCATTAAAGAGTCTGGTGCTCAATATGCATTCATTGGCAACTTAGGTGGTTCAGTAGTTTCACTGCTAAAATCATGTCAAACAGTGGGTACAGATGTTAAATATATGGCTAACATTTGGGGCGGCGATTACAAAACAATCACCGCATCAGAAGCAGTCGATTATATCTTCCCATCCGCATCACCTTTCTGGGGTGCAGATCAACCGGGTATGAAACTTGTTAACGCTATTGCCGATCTTTCGGGTGCAGCAAAAGGCGATAAGCCAACCCATCATTATATCCGCGGTATTTGTAGCGCATATTATATGATAGATGCTATGAAAACAGCAAAAGCCAATGGTGGTATTACAGGGCCAAATATGAAAAAAGCCATGGAAACAGGCGAAAATCGGGTACCTGAAGGCCTAGAAGGTGTTTGTATGCCTTCTACGTGGACAGAAACTGATCATCGCGGTACAACCGGTGTTTCAATCAATAAAGGCTCATACATCGATGGTAAAGTCATCATTGAATTGTTGGATACCGTATCTCTTCCTCGTCGTAGTGATTGGATCGGTTACTAGATTGTAACCCAATATATACAGACGCTCTGAGCGCGAAGCCCCTGTTTCACGCTCAAACCTCTCCTAGTTGGTTAAGCCGTAATGCTTAGTCAACGGGAGAATTTAAAAATAATAAAGGTAGAATTAATGAGCGAAACAGCAAATAAAATACAAGAAAAAAATGCCAAAGCTGATTATATTTTATCGGTAAATAATATAGAAGTAGTCTATAGCGAAGTAATTTTAGTACTGCGCGGTATGAGCATCAATGTCGAACGCGGCAAAATTACCGCATTATTAGGCGCAAATGGCGCAGGTAAATCCACCACCCTAAAGGCAATTTCAGGCCTGTTAAACACCGAAGATGGCGAAGTTTCCCGAGGCGAGATTAATTTTGAAGGTCAAAATATTGCGGGCACAAGTCCCGATAAAATTGTGCGTAAAGGCATTTTCCAAGTGATGGAAGGCCGCGGTATTGTGCAAGATATGACAGTGCTCGAGAATTTACGTTTAGGCGCATTTACCAGAACAAATTTCAATATGGCCGAGGAAATCGAAAAAGTTTATCATTTCTTCCCAAGGCTTAAAGAACGTGCCCAGAATGGCGCGGCTGCAGGTTACTTATCAGGCGGCGAGCAACAAATGCTAGCCATTGGTCGCGCTCTAATGGCAAAACCAAAACTAATTTTAATGGATGAGCCATCAATGGGCTTATCGCCTCTATTAGTTAAAGAAGTGTTCGGCATCATCAAACGTATGAACGAAGAATTGGGCATTTCAATATTATTGGTAGAGCAGAATGCTAACATGGCACTAAACGCAGCAGATTTTGGTTATATCATGGAAAATGGCAAAATTGTTTTAGATGGCACAGCCGAAGAGTTAAAAAATAACGAAGATGTAAAAGAATTTTATCTTGGCGGTGGCGGCGATGAGCGCAAAAGCTTTAAAGATATTAAATCATTCAAACGTCGTAAACGTTGGTTATAGGTGTAAAAATATGGCAAATTTCGATGATCTAGAAACCAGAAATATGACAATACGTAAAGCCGATCAATTATCGCAATTGCAAGCCCAGATCAGCCATGCACAAAAAAACTGTAGTTATTATACTGACCTTAAAAACGTAGATTCGCTAACCGATTTATCAAAGTTACCCATCACCCGAAAGTCAGATTTAGCCGACCTACAAACTAACCAAAACCCGTTTGCTGGCCTAAATGCGATACCAGTTCAACAAATGAAAAACCTATTCCTATCACCAGGGCCAATTGCCGAACCGATGGGGCAGGCTGCAAATGAGCATAGGTTAGCCCGTGCTATGAACGCCGCCAACATTTCAAATCAAGACAGGGTGCTAAACTGCTTTTCTTATCATCATACCCCTGCAGGCCTAATGTTCGAAAGCGCAGCCATCAATCTGGGGTGCCCTGTCTACCCAGGTGGCATCGGCCAAAGAGACGATCAAATTAAAGCCATAACCCATTTTATGCTAACCGCCTATGTTGGCACGCCAGATTTTCTAAAACTAATAGTCGAAAAAGCCCAAGAATTAAAAGTAGACATTTCAAGTCTTAATAAAGCACTCGTTACAGGCGGGCCATTCTTTCCAGCATTAAAAGAGTTTTACAAAGCACAAAATATTGCGGTAAAAGAATGCTATGCAACAGCAGATGTAGGGCTAATCGCTTATCAAGATGATGAAATCGGCCTAGTAATAGATGAAGATGTAATCGTTGAAATCGTCACACCAGGTACTGGTAACGTGGTAGCGGATGGAGAAGTCGGTGAGGTGGTCGTTACTTTACTGACCAACCAAACATACCCTCTAATACGTTTTGCAACGGGTGACTTATCGGCCTTCATTGCCGAAAATATTTCGACAAATCGTACCAATAAACGCCTTAAAGGGTGGATGGGGCGAGCAGATCAAACTTGCAAAATTAAGGGCATGTTTGTGCATCCCAAACAAGTGGCACAAATTATTGTTACATCGGGTAACATTTCCAAAGCACGTTTGGTGGTGGATAATGTCCAAGGTCAAGATCAGGCGACACTTATTTGCGAAACATCAGCAAATTTTGATATCACTCAAGTTACTGAAATTGTAAAGAATATTACAAAAATATCGGTTAAAGTTGAGCTGACAAAACCCAATAGCTTACCCAACGATGGTATAATAATTGAAGATAAAAGAGATTATTCCTAATTTTCATTGTTAAATGAAATAAGGTAGATTACTATACAAATAAACGTCAGCAATGATGACTTATTAACTGGAATGAAAATGGATATAAATTTCACCGAAGACCAATTAGCATTTAGAGATTTAGCAAAAAGCTTCGCAGATGAAAATTTTGCACCTTTCGCTAATGAATGGGATCAAAAAACCATTTTCCCTGTTGATGCATTACGCAAAGCCGCAGAGCTTGGGTTTGGCGCTATTTATTGCTCCGATCAATATGGTGGTACAGGCTTAGGGCGTCTCGATGCCGCAACCATTTTTGAACAATTGGCAACAGGTTGTCCGTCAACAACCGCCTATATATCCATTCACAATATGGTTGCATGGATGGTCGATACCTATGGTTCTGACGATTTACGCAAAAAATTTATTCCAAAACTAGCCACAATGCAAAGCTTTGGTGCCTATTGTTTAACCGAGCCAAGCGCGGGCAGCGATGCCGCATCAGGCAAAACCACCGCCGTTAAAGATGGCGACCATTACATAATAAATGGCTCAAAAGCATTTATTTCTGGCGCAGGCGAGGCCGATGTTTATTTGGTGATGCTTAAAACGGGCAATGTTGCAGATGGTGCAAAAGCCATGTCCGCAGTCTTAATCGAAAAAGGCACTAAAGGCCTGTCATTTGGCGCTAAAGAACATAAAATGGGTTGGAACAGCCAACCAACCGCCGAAGTGGTGTTCGACAATGTCCGTGTGCCAATTTCAAACTTACTCGGACAAGAAGGCCAAGGTTTCAAAATTGCCATGGCAGGGTTAGATGGCGGGCGAGTTAACATTGCAGCTTGTTCATTGGGCGGCGCTCAAATGGCTATCAAGCAAGCGGCAGATTATATGCAAGAACGCGAGCAATTTGGCAAAAAATTAAGCGATTTTCAGGCACTGCAATTTAAATTAGCAGATATGCTAACCAACCTAAAAGCATCGCGCCTTATGGTTTATAATGCAGCCAATAGTATCGATACAAATTCACCCGATAAAACCGAAAATTGTGCAATGGCAAAACGCTTTACAACCGACATGTGCTTTAACATTGTCGATGAAGCATTACAAATTCATGGCGGCTATGGTTATATGAAAGAATATGGCATAGAACGCGTGTTACGAGATTTAAGAGTCCACAGAATTTTAGAAGGCACAAACGAGATTATGCGCGTCATCATCTCTCGTAAAGCCATCAAAAAAACCACTAAAGCAAGCTTATTCATTTAAGGTATAAACAATCATATGACAGATAACCCAATTCTATTTAACACTGCCAAAATAGCTAAAATTACGCTAAATACGCCCGAAAAGTTAAATGCCTTAAGCGCAGAAATGTGCATTCCGCTAGGCAATAAATTAGCCGATTGGCGCAAAGACAAAAATGTAAAAGCCGTGCTCATTACAGGCGCGGGCGATAAAGCGTTTTGCGCAGGCGGCGACATTGTTAATGTGGTCAATATGGGCAAGCAAGATATTAACAAAGCGTGCAATTTCTTTTGGTCAGAATATCGCACAAATTGGCGTATAAAAACATTTCCAAAACCCTATATTGCATTTATCGATGGCATTGTAATGGGCGGCGGTGTCGGCGTATCCGTGCATGGTAATTACCGTATAACAACAGAGCGCACCATGCTAGCAATGCCCGAAACAACCATCGGTTTTTTCCCAGATGTTGGCGGCACATATTTTCTTTCAAGGCTCGAAGGCAATATGGGCATGTTTTTAGGGCTAACAGGTTTCCGTATATTTGCAAAAGATCTGTTACAGTTAGGCATTGCCACCCACTATATTCACTCAAGCAAATTAGCAGCATTAGAAGCCGCATTTAACGATATAGAATTTGGCGAAGATGGCTTCGAAGAAGTAGAAACAGTATTAAATACGCATTGCACCCAGCCAGAAGATGCAAGCAAATTGGCAGAAATTAAACTACAAGCGAATGCACTATTCGAAGGCGATAAATTAAGCACAATTTTTGATAATCTAAATGCCGATGGTGGTGAATTTGCAACAAAAATGCTTAAAACACTATCACGTATGTCCCCAACATCACTGGCAATTACGTTCGAGCAACTTAAACGCGGCAAACATTTAAGTTTCGAAAATTGCATGAAGTTAGAAATGCGCCTAGCATATCACATCATGCAAGCGCCAGATTTTTATGAAGGCGTGCGCGCATTATTGGTCGATAAAGATAAAAACCCAAAATGGCAACCCGCCAAATTGGCAGATGTCACAAAAGAAATGATAAAAGGCTATTTTGCCATAATCGATAATGAATTGACTTTAGATTGGGAAAACCCCGTCGAACAAGATAAATAAGTGGGAGAATGTAAATGACAAATATTGGTTTTATTGGCCTTGGCAATATGGGCGGGCCCATGGCAGCTAATTTGGTTAAAGCAGGGCATAATGTCATTGGTTTTGACCTTTCCGAAGCCGCATTAACAGCGTTTAAAAACATTGGCGGAACAAAAGCCAGTAGCGCAATCGAAGCGGTCGAAAATGCAGATATTGTGGTCACCATGCTGCCCGCGGCTAAGCATGTCGAGGCCGTATATTGCGGCGAAAATGGTCTAATCCAAGCCTCAAAAAAAGGCACTCTATTTTTAGACAGCTCCACTATAGATGTCGAAACATCGCGCAAAGTTGCCAAAGTAGCCGCAAAAGCGGGACGACTTATGATGGATACCCCGGTATCTGGCGGTGTTGCAGCAGCAACCGCAGGCACTCTAACATTTATGTGCGGCGGCAGCGATGATGCCTTTAAAAAAGGCAAAGAAGTGCTAGATGTCGTTGGCGGTAACATTATCCATGCGGGCGCAAGCGGCGCAGGGCAGGCCGCAAAAATTTGCAATAATATGATGCTAGGCATTCAAATGATTTCGGTATGCGAAGCTTTTGCAATGGCCGATGCTTTGGGTCTAGATCGCCAAAAATTATTCGAAATTTCAAGCGCGGCATCTGGTCAATGTTGGTCACTTACCACATATTGCCCAGTACCAGGGCCTATCCCAACCACGCCTGCTAATAATGATTATGAGCCAGGTTTTGCCGCCGCAATGATGCTAAAAGATCTGCGCCTAGCAGCCGATGCAGCCAAAGCAGTTGGCGTTAATAATGTCATTGGTCAAAAAGCCAAAGAGCTTTACGAAGCAATGAATGATGCGGGCATGGATGGTAAAGATTTCTCAGGTTATTTTGAATTCATGACCAAAAAACAAAATTAAATTTAAAAAAGTAGGATAAAAACAATGGAAAAATTTGATCATTTCATCGATGGCGCAATTGTAAACAGCACGTCAGGCAATCGCCAAGATATTTTTAACCCGAGCAAAGGCGTCGTTTCAGGCAGTGTTGCTCTCGCATCTGTTGCCGAGGTAGATGCCGCTGTAGCAAGCGCAAAATTAGCATCAGCAACTTGGAGCCATACGTCACCACTTTCACGTGCACGTATTATGAATAAGTTTCTAAACATTCTAAACGAGCGCAAGCGCGAATTGGCAGAACTTATTTCAAAGCAACATGGTAAAACTATTTTAGATGCCGAAGGCGAAGTCATCCGCGGTATCGAATCAGTAGAATTTGCATGCGCTGCACCGCATTTGCTAAAGGGCGAGTTTACCGACAATGTTTCAACCGCGATGGATATGTATTCAATGCGCAAACCATTGGGCGTAACAGCCGCAATTACACCATTTAACTTCCCAGTTATGGTGCCGTTATGGATGATCGCCATTTCAACAGCAGCAGGCAATTGCGTTGTGTGGAAACCATCAGAACGCGACCCAGCAGCACCTCAACGTATTGCCGAATATATGATCGAAGCAGGCTTCCCTAAAGGTGTGCTAAATATCGTAAATGGCGACAAAGTGGCGGTAGATCGCTTAACCGCACATCCAGATATTCAAGCAGTTAGCTTTGTTGGCTCAACCCCAATTGCTAAATATGTTTACGACCGTTCACATCAACATAATAAACGTTGCCAAGCTATGGGCGGCGCTAAAAACCATATGGTTATCATGCCAGATGCAAATATCGAAAACACAGCAAACGCATTGCTAGGTGCTGCATATGGTTCAGCAGGCGAGCGTTGCATGGCAATTTCAGTGGGTGTTTGTGTGGGCGAAGGCACAGCAGATAAACTAATCGCAGCATTAAAACCAAAAATTGCAGCACTAAAAATCAACCATTCTTTAGATGAAGCAGCAGATTACGGCCCCTTAGTAACGCAGCAACATCTAGAAAAAGTCATCGGTTATATCGACATG
>JABSRY010000037.1:0-1673 GCA_013214985.1 Hyphomicrobiales bacterium | reverse complement strand
GAAGGTAGCGATATAATCATAGATGGTCGCGGCTTTAAAATGGACGATCCTCAATATGCAGATGGTTATTTCTTAGGGCCAACCCTAATTGACAATGTCACCGCAGACATGCAATCGTATAAAGAAGAAATTTTCGGGCCAACTCTGCAAATCATGCGGGTCGATACTCTTGACGAAGCGATAACCTTATTAACTGAGCATGAATATGGCAATGGATGTTCCATCTTTACCGAAAATGGTGCAGCAGCACGTCAATTCTCCGACAATGTCGAAGTGGGTATGGTTGGTGTTAATGTGCCAATTCCAGTACCAATGGCATTTCATACATTTGGTGGGTGGAAAAGCTCAGCATTTAACGAGCATAACCAACATGGTATGGAAGGCATTCGCTTTTACACCAAGGTTAAAACTGTTACCACCCGTTGGAAAGGCAGCGTAGGCGCAGAATTTTCAATTCCAACATTAAGCTAAGGATCAAATGTGACACAATATTCAACAATCGAAACCGAAGTTCATGGCCGCGTTGGCGTCATTCGTTTTAATAAACCAAAAACTCTAAACGCGCTCGCAACCGATATAGCGACCGAGCTTGCCAATGCAGCACGCGCATTTGATGCCGATGATAATATCGGCGTCATTATGCTAACGGGCAGTGGTAAAGCATTTGTTGCAGGGGCGGATATATCCGAAATGGTAGATCTAACTTATGAAGAGGTTTATAGCAAAAACTACTTCACAGGCACACATGATGTGGTTGCAGATTTACGCAAACCTACCATTGCGGCCGTAAACGGTTTTGCGCTTGGCGGTGGTTGCGAACTTGCATTAATGTGCGATATGATCATCGCGTCAGACCGTGCAAAATTTGGGCAACCCGAAATCAACCTTGGTACAATTCCAGGTATGGGCGGCTCACAACGCCTAGCACGCACTATCGGCAAGCAATTAACTATGGATCTGTGCCTAACAGGCCGCATGATAACCGCGAATGAGGCCAAAGAAATGGGCTTTGTTAGCCGCGTGTTCGAAAGCGAGATTTTCGCCGATAAAGCACTAAAAGTAGCACAGGAAGTAGCATCAAAATCAACCGCTGCTGCCATGCGGGTTAAAGAAGTCGTCAATCGGGCTTTTGAAACTACATTGCAAGAAGGCCTGCTAGCCGAGCAACGCCTATTCTATACAACCTTCGCAACAGAAGATCGTAAAGAAGGCATGCAAGCGTTTTTAGAAAAACGCCCAGCAAACTGGTCACATAAATAATCTGTGAAATAAAAAATATAATTTGATTAGGCCACATTTTTGTGGCCCTTTACTGTTTTAAGGTTAATTAGTTCTATTTTTTTCGATTACCGACATTTTACAGGAATGATATTTATGACTAAAATTAATCGTCGCGCTTTTGTTAAATCTGCTTTCGCTAGTTTGGCGATAGCCGCAACCCCTAAATTTGCCCTAGCCCAAGTTGACGAAAATACTTTTCATTTAACCGCATCAAAAACCCAACATAATTTAATTGATGGTTATAAAAAATCGGAGCTATGGTTGTTTAATAAACAAATTTCAGGGCCCGAAATTAGGGTAAAACAGGTTGTTGGTAACACTGAAATGTTTGATGGGTTAGCTTGGAGCTATCCTAAGTGGAAAGGGTACCCATTTATCCCATTTTTCGCTGA
>JABSRY010000369.1 GCA_013214985.1 Hyphomicrobiales bacterium | reverse complement strand
TTATTAGCAGGTTGTTCACATCAGTCTACCTTTTTAGTTAAGCCAGGTTATTATCAGCAAGGTCGTTATTTAAAGGCTGAAAATGTTGGTCCTTATTACGATTCATTGGGTCATTTTCATCCTAAAAGAACAATTTCTGCGCATTATCAACCAGGGAGATGGCATCATGCTAAATATAGATCTAAAGACGAAGTGCAGCGCATGCGTGCGGAACGCGACCCAATTGAGCAAGTAAAAATGCGCATTTTGGAAGGCAAGCTTGCTACAGAAGATGAGCTTAAAGAGGTGGATAAAAAAATTCGTGTGATTGTTACTGAATCTGCCGATTTCGCAATGGCGAGCCCTGAACCTGCGCCAAGTGAACTTTGGACAGATGTACTGATTGAAAATTAAGCGAAATTGTAGGAGTTATAAAATGGCTATAGAAATTTTAATGCCTGCATTGTCACCAACAATGGAAGAAGGCAAATTAGCAAGCTGGCTTGTTAAAGAAGGCGACGAAATATCATCTGGTGATGTTTTGTGTGAGATTGAAACTGATAAAGCAACTATGGAAGTTGAATCCATTGATGAAGGCATTGTTGGTAAGATTTTAGTAGAAGAAGGCACTGAAGGTGTCTTGGTGAACACAGTGATTGCAGTGTTGCTAGTAGATGGTGAAGATGCAAGTGCGATGGATAATATTAAATCATCTGCGCCTGTTGTCGCTGCACCTGAAGCGGCCGAGGTAGCGGTTGCTGCACCTGCTGTTATTGGGGTTGTAGAAGCGCCTGTTTTAGTGGTTCCGCAAAATGATGAAATACCAGAAGGCACAACTTTTAAGCAACAAACTATTCGTGAAGCATTGCGTGACGCAATGGCCGAAGAAATGCGCAAAGAGCAAAAAGTATTTGTGATGGGCGAAGAAGTTGCCGAATATCAGGGTGCTTATAAAGTTACTCAAGGCTTGCTAGAAGAATTTGGCAAAAAACGGGTGATTGATACGCCTATTACTGAGCATGGATTTGCTGGTATAGGCGTGGGTGCTGCATTTGGTGGGCTAAAGCCTATTGTTGAATTTATGACATTCAACTTTGCGATGCAAGCGATCGATCATATTATTAACTCTGCTGCTAAGACATTATATATGTCGGGTGGGCAAATGGGTTGTCCTATTGTTTTTCGTGGCCCTAACGGTGCGGCGTCGCGCGTGGGTGCGCAACATAGTCAGGACTATACGGCATGGTATGCTAATATTCCTGGTCTTAAAGTGGTTTCGCCTTATAGTGCAGAAGATGCCAAAGGTTTGCTTAAAGCGGCTATTCTTGACCCTAATCCAGTTATTTTCTTAGAAAATGAACTGCTTTATGGTTTAACCATGGATGTGCCTGAAATTGAAGATTTTGTATTGCCAATTGGTAAAGCAAAAATCGAACGTGCGGGTAGCGATGTGACGATTGTATCGCATAGCATGGGTGTTAAATTATCACTTGAAGCGGCCGAAATATTGGCAGAGCAGGGCATTAGTGCCGAAGTGGTAAACTTGCGCACAATTAGGCCTTTAGATACAGAAGCCATTATTAACTCTGTTAAGAAAACAGGGCGTATGGTTACGGTTGAAGAGGGGTGGGTGCGTTGTGGCCTTGGTGCTGAACTTGCAGCGGTTGTTATGGACGGCGCATTTGATTATTTGGATGCACCTGTTGCACGTGTAACCTCTAAAGATGTGCCATTGCCCTATGCTGCTAACCTTGAAAAGCTTGCACTACCAAATGCAAACGATATTGTAGCTGCTGCTCGTAAAACTTGTTACGCCGATTAGGAGAATAGAAATGCCGATTAATATATTAATGCCAGCACTTTCTCCAACCATGGAATCTGGTAAATTATCTACATGGCTTGTTAAGGAAGGCGATAGCGTTTCTGCAGGCGATGTAATGTGTGAAATAGAAACCGATAAAGCTACAATGGAAGTTGAAGCCGTTGATGAAGGCGTTATTGGTAAGATATTAGTAGACGCGGGAACTGAAGACGTTTTAGTGAACGCGACTATTGCCGTTTTGCTTGAAGAAGGCGAAGATGTTGCTGCGCTTGATGGTTTTGATACAGTAACGCAAGTTGCCGCTGTGGCTCAGGCCGCACCAGTTGCCGCCGCGCCTGTAGAAGTTGTAAAACCTGCGGCTGCTGCGCCAGCTCCTGTCGTAGTACCAACGCCTGTTAAAGTTGCGCCTGTTGCCGCACCTGCGGTTAGATCTGATAAAGCACATTATTCATCACCGCTAGCGAGGCGTATTGCCGGGTTAGAAGGTTTGGATATTGCATTGGTTAAAGGTACGGGCCCAAAAGGCCGTATCATTAAACGTGATGTTTTGGATGCCGTTAAAAATGGTGTTGCTAAACCACAAGCCGCTAAACCTACTGGTTTTGTATCGACTGCGGTTGACGCAATTGCTGTTAAAGCACTTTATGCGGATGACAGTTATGAAGAAGTAGCTGCTGATGGGATACGCAAGGTAATTGCTAAACGTATGACTGAAACTGCACGCGATGTGCCGCATATATTCTTGACAATTGATTGCGAAATTGATGCGCTACTAAGCGCCCGTAAAGGGTTAAATGCTTCGGGTGATGTTAAAATTTCGGTCAATGATTTTGTAATTAAAGCCGCTGCATTGGCATTGATGAAGGTGCCAGAAGCCAACGCAAGTTGGACAGGTGACAGCATCTTAATGCATAAACATGCTGATATTAGCATGGCAGTTGCAATTGATGGTGGTCTAATTACGCCGATTATTGTGGGTGCAGAGAAAATAGGTTTAGCCAAGCTATCGACAACCACCAAAGATTTGGCCAAACGCGCACGTGATAAAAAGCTTACGCCGAGCGAATATCAGGGCGGTACATTTTCTATCTCCAATATGGGCATGATGGGTATTAAGCAATTTACATCTATCATTAACTCGCCGCAAGGCGCTATTCTTAGCATTGGTTCGGGTGAAAAACGGGTGGTTGTTGCTGATAATGGCGAATTTATTGCAAAAACAATGATGACGGTTACGGTTGCTTGTGACCATCGTGTGATAGATGGCTCTATTGGTGCTGCTTTCTTAGCTGCGTTTAAAGGCTTTATTGAACAACCAGTTAGCATGTTGCTGTAAGGGAATTATCATGAGTGAAATTTATGACGTTGCGATAATTGGCGCGGGCCCTGGTGGTTATGTTACGGCTATTCGTGGTGGGCAATTAGGTTTAAACGCGAACATTATGGTGGGAGATGCCTAAATTGGGGCTGTATCCCAACCAAAGCGTTGCTGCGTGCATCCGAACAATATCATATGATGGCACATAGAGCTGAAGAGTTTGGTCTAAAAATAGAGGGTGCAAGCTTTTATTTAGAAAAAATTGTTGCACGTTCTCGTGGCATTGCACAGCAAATGAATAAGGGCATTCAAGGTTTATTTAAAAAACATAAAATTGATGTTATAGACGCTACGGCTAAAATTAAAGCCAAAGGTGTGCGTGGCATAACTGCAAATGGTAAAGCATTACCAGA
>JABSRY010000368.1 GCA_013214985.1 Hyphomicrobiales bacterium | reverse complement strand
GAATATTCACAGCTACACGAAGACAAGCAGCTCTCAATGTTCTGATACCCCGCTGCTTGCGGCGGGGTTCTTCATTTTTATAATATTTCAACTATCCTTTGTGAAATTATTAAAGGACAATTTATGACTTTATTCATCGCCATGACAGTTTTCGTATTTACAATGTCCGCGTCACCTGGGCCAGTTAACATCATCATCTTGTCATCGGGGCTAAATCATGGGTTCAAAAAAACACTTCCCTTTGTATCTGGAGCAGTTTTCAGCTTCATCGCGCTGTTTTTGTTGGTCAGCTTAGGTCTCAACCAAATCGACTTACAAAATAGCCTAATCATCAAGGTGTTTGGCTTATGCGGCGCTATATTTCTGCTTTATCTTGGTTTTAAAATCGCCAGTTCAAAGCAAGAAATTAAAATCAACAAACAAAACCGCCCAACATTTATGCAGGCAGTTTTATTACAATGGTTAAACCCAAAGGCTTGGGGCGCAAGCGTGGCCGCAGTTTCAGCATTCGGGTTAATCGGCTCAACCCAATTAACTCTAGCCTTTGCTGCTCTTTATTTTGTTGCTTGCTATATATCGCTTACACTTTGGGCTTGGGTTGGGCATAAACTAAGTTACATTCTACAAACGCCAGACCATTTGCGTATTTTCAATTTAGTTATGGGTCTATCACTCGTTATAATTGTGCTCTATTTGGGATATCAACTTACCGTCAACTAAAATTGGTCAATTAGCTTTGGTAGAGCCAGTAAATCATCAAATATCAGGCTAGCACCTGCGGTTGTGAGCTTTTGCTCATAGCCATCGTAACAATGGGACGCGCCATAAAAACCAATAACTGGCATGTTAGCAGCCACTGCTGCCCGAATTCCAAACACACTGTCTTCAATTACCAAACATTCGCTTGGCAATATATTGTATTTTTTGGCGGTATAAAGATATAGATCTGGCGCTGGTTTTGGGTTTGGTACCATCGAACCAACATATAGCATGTCGGGCGTGAAAAATCGGTCAAGTTTAGTGATGCCAAGTTTATATATAAGGCTGGATTGACGAGAGTTAGAACAAATGCATTTTGGCAGTTTAATTTGGGCTAATATTTCCGCAGCATGAGGTAATGTGGACAGTCTTTGGGCGTAGGCTAGGTCGGTTAATTTTTTTGACCGAATAAGAAATTCATCGACATTATTCTCACCAACATCTGCAGCCAGATAACCGCGCATTTCATCATTATGCATGCCTACGAAACGGTGTAAAACGTCATCTAGATTTGAGTTGACACCATATTCCAGCAGTATTTCATGGATGGTTTGACCCGCAATAAATTCGCTATCCACTAAAACACCATCAAAATCAAAAATAATTAGTTTAATTGCCATAATGTAACATTCTGTTGAATTATTATTAAAAAAAGCTATGAACAATTTTATGTTCATAGCTGACTATTTGTTGGTATCGATTTATTACAGTTCGGGTAATTCGAGTGCTGAAAAATCGATATTTCGTTTAAAAGCAGCGCCGTCTTCATCGAACAAATGACAATCGCTTGCCTTTATGCCAATTTTGAATTGGCCTTTAGGTTGGATCTTAACATTGCCTTCTTGCATGGAACAAAAATTGTTAGCTGTTTCTGGATCATCGCTAAGGTTGGCTTCACTACCAGGTGTGTCTGCATAGACCACAGTATGCATGCCCAAACGTTCAACCACATTGGCAGTTAAAGACAGTGTCATGTCTGAACCTTTGATAGAAGTATGTTCTGGGCGGATGCCAAGGGTGAGTTCTTGACCTTTTTTAGCGTTGCCTGTATCGACAGGTATTGTTAATATTTCGCCAGTTGTCAGCTTAACCTGTACGCCATCATTTGATATATCGACACAAGTCACATCTAGGAAATTCATTTTAGGATTACCGATAAAACCTGCGACAAATTTGTTGGTAGGGCTGTGATATAGCTCAAGCGGGGAACCTACTTGGGAAATAAAGCCTGCATCCAAAACCACAATACGGTCTGCCATAGTCATGGCTTCAATTTGATCGTGGGTTACATAAATCATGGTGGCATCTAAGTCGCTGTGCAATTTAGACAATTCAATGCGCATGGTGGCGCGTAGGGCGGCATCTAAGTTAGACAATGGCTCATCAAATAAGAAAATGCTGGGTTCCCGAACAATAGCACGACCAATGGCCACTCGTTGTCTTTGGCCCCCTGATAATTCACCTGGACGATAATTTAGTCTCTCGGTTAATTTTAAAATATTAGCAGCTTTCTGCACTTTTTCGTCAACTTGATCGTTGCTTAATTTTTCTACGCGTAATGGAAAAGCAATATTTTCATAAACACTCATATGCGGGTATAATGCGTAGGATTGGAATACCATTGCGATGCCACGTTTAACGGGTGGCAGGCTGTTTACTCTAATATCATCAATGATTACATCGCCCTCGCCAATGTCTTCAAGACCAGCAATCATACGTAATAAGGTGGATTTACCACAACCAGAAGGACCAACAAACACAATGAATTCACCATGTTTAACATCGAGGGATACACCTTTGATGACTTCGACATTGCCAAAGCTTTTTTTCAAATTCTCTAGTTTGAGTTGACCCACAGTCATTCTCCAATATTACTGTTATATTACATATTATTAAAGGTGCGACCCAAAATCAATGGATCGCACACAAATTGTATTATTTAGTTTCTTCTAAAGCTTTAGCAGCTTCTGCAACGGCATCAGCAGCTGAAGATTCGCCAAGAACAACAGCCTGAATGGCTTCGTTAATCGCATCTTGAAGACCAATATAATCGGTTACGAAAGGTTCTGGACCACCGTCTGGGATAACATTCAAGAATGGAGCCCATGTAGCGTCTTTAGCAATCATATCTGCAACACCAGCAACATTACGTAATGGTGTAAGACCCGCAGCCATTTCAAATTCGAACTGGTTTTTAGGGTTGGTTAGATATTTAGCCAAGCTACGTGCTTGATCTTCAACGCCAGTGCCTTTGAATACGGCCAATGAATCAGTAATAAGCAATGTACCTTGCACACCATTTGGACCCGCTGGAATACGACCTACGCCCCAGTTGATTTTTTTGTCTTTCATGCGTGAACGACCCCAAGGACCATCGATATACATGCCGATTTTAGCTTCTAAGAATAATGGGCTAAGTTTGGCACGATCATAAGCGACAGGGCCAGGTTGAGATACGGTTGCAAGTTTGCCATAGAATTCTAATGCTTCAACAACATTTGGAGAATTGAAAACAATTTCACCCGCTGAGTTGATTACTTCACCGCCATTTGAATATACATAATTCATAAACTGATGCATTGTATTATCAAATGAAGCTGCAGCAAGACCAACGCCATCGGCATCTGTTTTATCTTTGATCATAGTCGCAAACTTGAACATTTCGTCCCAAGTTTTTGGTGGTGTTTCGCCGTCAAGGCCAGCAGCTGTAAACAGGTCTTTGTTCCAATAAAGGGCTTTAGTTGAAAATGCACGTGGTGAACCCCAAACTTTA
>JABSRY010000367.1 GCA_013214985.1 Hyphomicrobiales bacterium | reverse complement strand
AAACCATGTTCAGAACAGATCTTGGCGGAAAGGAAAAGCCCGAAAAAGGATGGATATTTGGTAGCGGTTTAAAGGATGTGAACGCCAAAGCTAGCGTGCGCATTTAAGGCCATTTTATTCTTGAATTCTTCTTCGTTGGTTCTTCTTCCCTTTTAACCAAAAATATTATTCTTGGATTTACTTCCCTTTTGAGCAAAAAAGTATTTCAGTATTGTTTTATTCCAACCCTACTAAAAATCAAAATGAACAATACTGAAATATGCTTAAACTGTACAGAGTCATACACTAAATGTCAATTCAATTATTATCATCAACACTATTGTACTGCCGCTGAATGCAAAGCCATCAGCAAAAAAGTAAGTCAACAGAGATGGTATGAAAAGACTAGATTTCTTGAAGCCCAAGCCCAGACTCGGCATGATAAAAGGCCTTCAAAAAATTCTCCGGATCTCATTGATCTGGAAGAAAAAGTAGCCAAGACCGAAGCCGATATTATAAAAATGCGAGATCTCGCTTCTTCTCACCACAGCTCAATTTTTGACTTACTCTCTATAACTCTGGGAGTTATGATGAAATTGACTGGCGATGATCCATCTGAGATCTCGCCAGAGATCATTAGTTCACGCTGTAAAAAGTTCTATTTGTTAACTCAGGACGTCCTGAAACGGCCTGATTTAATGTTAACAACTATATGGGACATGATAAATAATGTACAAAAAACTCATCAACCCGGAGCGCCTCCGGCAAATACCAGCTAATTTTAGCTGGATTGATCACCGCCTTGTCCGTGATGGGCATTTAAAGCACATAAGTGCGGAAAGCATCGCCTTCTATCTATTTTTAGTCAGTGTTGGCGACAACCAGGGGCTTTCTTACTACTCAAATAATGGTATTTCAAAGCTACTAACTTTGAAAAGCATTAACTCCTGCCGTCAAGAGTTGATCCAGAGCAACTTGCTTGCCTACGCCGAGGGAGTTTACCAAGTCCTTGAATTGCCAGTAGTTGCAACTTTTAAGGCGCCAGTCTCGCCAGCGCCAAGACCTTTTAATTCAACAGATGCCCTGCTTGAAGCGCGACAAGAAAAGAGCCAACAGCAAAACGACGTAGATAATGTGAATATCCCTGAGTGTTTAAAGAAGCTTTTGGAGGATTTATCATGATTGCTTACGATATATTCCACTTAATTCACACTTTAAAGAGACAGGGTTTGTACATCACTCAAATTAGTGAGATCTCGCAATTAAGTGAAAATACCGTCCGCAAGTATTTGCGCCAAGAAAAATACCAGCCTCAAAAGCGTTGCAAACGGCCATCAAAATTGCTGCCATTTACTTCTGTTATTGACGAAATGCTGCGTCGCTACAGCGGCTATACGGCACAGCAGGTTTTTCAGGAGATCAAGACTCAAGGCTATCCTGGCGGCTATAGTCTGGTTAAAGAATACTTGCGCAAAGTGCGCCCCAAAGCCCGCGAAGCTTACCTGACGCTGCACTTTAAACCCGGTGAGTCGGCTCAGGTCGATTGGGGCGTTGCCGGATATATTTTAATCGATGGCCAAAAGCGCAAAGTTAGTTTCTTCGTGATGATTATGTCTCACAGTCGAGCGATATTTGTCTACTTCACTCTCTCTGAAGCTCAGGAATTCTGGCTTGAATGCCACCAGCGATCCTTTGAGTATTTTGGCGGTATTCCAACTGAAGTCATGGTGGATAATTGCAAAACTGCCGTCATTAGCCATCGCGATAAAGATGTCGTCTATAACAAGCATTATATCGATTTTGCCAATCACTATGGTTTTAAAATAGTTGCCTGCCGAGTGCGCCAACCCCAAGAAAAAGGCCGCGTCGAACGGGCCGTTGGCTTTGTGCGCAGCAACTTTATCAACGGTCGAAAACTGGAGCCTTTTGAAGCCTTGAATCAGGATGTCCGCAGTTGGCTTGATGAGATCGCCAATGTTCGAAAACACCAGCAGACCGGGAAGATTCCGGCCCAGGAACTACTTCTGGAACAAGAGCATCTGCAGCCTTTAAGTATGCCGCCTTATGAATGTGTCAGTTGCCACAGCCTGAAAGTTAATAAGTTATTTCGCGTTCGACATCTGACAAATCTGTATTCTGTACCTCCTGAATTTGTCGGGGAAAATGTAATTTTAAAGGCTTCGGTTACGCACATTTGCATCTATCACGACGGCAAAATGATTGCCCGTCATCTGCGCAGCTTTAGGAAAAAGGATAACATCGAAGAACCGGCTCACGCAATTGCCTTGGTTAAGACTCGCAAAACGGCCAAAGACAGTAAGATGCTGGCACTTTTCCTGAAGCTGGATCCCATTTGTGAAGAGTTCTTTAAGCGACTCGATAACAAACGGCCCGATGCGATGACGCACGTCTGTAAAATCCTTGCATTAAGAGCAATTTATGGGGATGATACTTTGCGGCAGGCATTGCTCGACGCCCATGGAATGAACGCTTATGGCAGCGAGTATATCAGCAATATTTTAATGGCCAGAAATAATGTCGAGGAGGAAATGTCTCCTTTACACATCAGCCATAAAAAAGACTTGCTGGATCTAGAGATTCCAGCTCCGGATTTCTCCATATATGACCACCTGGGAGAGTAATTATGAAGGCCCAAACAAATATCACATTAGATGAATTGATCAAAAACCTGCGTTACTTAAGGATGAATTTTTTAGCTGAAAATCTCGACCCTCTAATTGAACAGTTGGCTTTGAAAGAGCTCTCTAATTTGGAATTTCTCGAAGAGACTATCAAGGCCGAAGTCAATGAAAAAGAGGCGCGGGCTCAACAGCGAAGAATCAACAATTCCCGCATGGGGATCATCAAGAATCTGGAGGATTTCAAGTTTCACCATCCGTCAAAAATCGATGTCGAGAAAGTGCGTTATCACAATCGTCTCGGCTTTATCGAACGACGACAGAACATTATAATCATCGGTACGGTTGGGCTTGGGAAAACTCACATTGCCAAGTCCTATTTACATCAGGCATGTTTAGCCGGCTATACTTGTTTATTTGTCACAGCGGCCGAGATCACTGAGCAATTAAGTGCGGCCCAGAAAAATCAGAACCTTGAAAAAGCCATGAAAAAGTACATTAAGCCGCAATGTCTGGTGATTGATGAACTGGGTTTTATCCCCATGAACAAGCAGGCGTGTGACCTTTTCTTTCAAGTCATCAGTCGACGTCATGAGAATAATTCTACCATTATTACCAGCAACCGGACTTATAATCAATGGGGACAGATTTTCAACAATGACAGCATTGTCACCAGTGCAATTCTGGATCGTGTGCTCGAAAATTCTGACACCATGGTTATCCATGGATCGAGTTATAGAATGCGAGATCAGAAAAAAGCGGCGGCTATAATTGAGCAAAATGAATAAACGGTAACGAAAACGCCAGCTAACGGCTGCAACTTAAGCTATGCCGTTAGCTCTTCAAGAATAAGCCGCCGTGGACAATTCCGGGTCTATGTTTAATTGTTGGTCCAGGAACAGGATCAAATAAACCCAAAAAACGTATATCCTT
>JABSRY010000366.1 GCA_013214985.1 Hyphomicrobiales bacterium | reverse complement strand
GGCACATGCTTGCATGTGATTAATATTTTTTCAATTAAATTAACCGATATTTACAGTATAATTTTAAACGCATTTATTCATATCTTTGAGGCGAATATTCATCCCTTTGCAAGTCAGAGAAGCGCGTATATTGCCCTTCAAATTGCAAAGTAACATTACCAACGGGGCCATGGCGTTGTTTGGCAATAATTATTTCAGCCTTACCCATCACATCATCCATTTTTTCTTGCCAAGCAATATGTTCAGGCGTGCCTTCTTTGGGTTGTGATCTTTCAACATAATATTCTTCACGAAACACAAATGTCACCACGTCGGCATCTTGTTCAATCGAGCCAGATTCACGCAGATCAGATAGCATCGGCCGCTTGTCTTCACGTTGCTCAATGGCACGGTTAAGCTGGGAAAGCGCAAGAATAGGCACATCAAGCTCTTTGGCTAAAGATTTCAAACCCATGGTAATTTCGGTAATTTCTTGCACACGGTTGGTATTGGTTTTACCACTGCCTGCAAGCAGTTGAATATAGTCAAGCACAATAAGGTCAAGCCCGTGTTGGCGTTTTAGTCGCCTTGCCCGCGCCGAAACTTGCCCAATGGTTAAACCACCCGTATCGTCAATAAATAAAGGCTTTTCTTCCAAAATTTTTGTTGTTTCTACAAGTTTATCAAATTGTTCAGCCGTAATGTCACCCCGCCTAATATGTGACGAGGAAATTTCAGCCTGTTCGGCAATAATACGTGTTGCCAATTGCTCGGCAGACATTTCCAAACTAAAAAACGCTACCACACCGCCATTAGCCGCCTTTAAACTACCATCCGCCGTTACTTCTTGGCGGTAAGCCTTAGCAATATTAAATGCAATATTGGTACATAACGCCGTTTTACCCATAGAAGGTCGACCCGCCAAAATAACAAGGTCAGAACGTTGTAACCCGCCCATCATTTTATCAAGGTCATTAATACCAGTCGAAATACCCGATAAATTACCATCGCGTTTATAAGCGGCTTCCGCCATGGTAACCACATCGGTCAATGCGGTGGCAAAATTCTGAAAACCACCCCCATAACGGTCGGTTTCGGCCAGTCTATATAATTCTTGTTCAGCATGTTCAATTTGTTTTTGCGGCTGACTGTTCACATCCGCTTCATAGGCGTTGTTTACAATTTCTTCGCCAACATTAATAAGCCCACGCCTTACTGAAAGGTCGTAAATAGTCTGCCCATAATCTTTGGTGTTTATAACACTGGTTGCGTCGGCAGCCAGCCTAGCTAAATATTTAGTGCCACCAATTTCCTGAATAACTGGGTCATTTTCAAAATGGGTTTTTAAGGTAATCGGCGATGCATTCTTACCCATTGCAATCAATTGTGAGCAAGTATCATAAATTCGGCCGTGTAATTCTTCAAAGAAATGTTCTTCCTTTAAAAATGTAGACACGCGGTCATAAGCATCGTTATTAATTAGAATAGCACCCAACAAACCCTGTTCCGCCTCAATATTATTAGGCGGAGAACGAAATTCAGCTTCGTTATCGTGGTTTAATTGGTCACTAACTAAAGAGTTAAGCGGTATTGGGTTATTCATATTGATATCAGACATAAGTATATTCTAACCGCATTTTAACAAAAGATGGAGTCTAAACAGATTAAAATTAAATAAATTTAATAGTTTCAAATAAACTGTTTATATAAAAGGATAACTTTAAAAACATATAAATTACAATATGTTATCAGTCATATTTGGGCACAAAAAAAGAGAGCAATAAAGCTCTCTTTTAGAAAAACGTAATAAAGATTAGTCTTCTTTAGTTTCTGTTTCGACTGTTTCAACAATATCACCAAGAATATCGTCAGCATCTTCGTCGAATGATTCGAATTCATATTCGTCTTCGAATGTTTCAACAGTAACGTCTTCACCAGCAGCTTGGCGTTCAGCTTCTTCAGCAGAACGAGCAACATTAACACTAATTTGTATCTGAACTTCAGGATGCAAAGTAACAGATGCAGTAGAAACACCAACAGCTTTAATCGGCGAAGTTAAAGATACTTGAGTACGTTTAACGTCAATGCCAGCTTCAACAATAAGGTTAGCAATATCGCGAGTAGAAACTGAACCATATAGCTGGCCAGAATCAGATGCAGCACGAATAGCAACAACAGAGAAATTAGCCATTTTAGTAGCAGTTTCTTCAGCAGAGCCTTTAAGTTCACTGTTTAAAGCAATTAATTCTGCTTTATCAGTTTCAAATTTAGCCATATTGGCTTCACTTGCACGAAGCGCTTTAGCTTGTGGTAAAAGGAAGTTACGTGCAAAACCAGGTTTTACAGATACAATTTCACCCATGTTACCGAGTTTAGCAATTCTTTCTAGTAGAATAACTTTCATTATTTTGCTCCTTGCATGGTTACATGCTTATTTGAGCGGAATAAGGCAAAAGCCTTAGCTGTCCCGCGTATGCGGTTAGAGATAAAAATCCCAACCTAAAAATATGCCCCATTAACTTAATAATGAGGCAGTAATGATTTAAGCAATCACGTATGGTAATAAACCTAAGAAACGAGCGCGTTTAATAGCTTTTGCAAGCTCGCGTTGTTTTTTAGCAGATACAGCGGTGATACGGCTTGGTACAATTTTGCCACGTTCAGACATAAAGCGTTGAAGCAATTTCACATCTTTATAATCAATTTTTGGTGCTTTATCACCAGAAAATGGGCAACTTTTTTTACGACGGAAGAAAGGACGACGAGATCCACCTTGACTAGACATAATTAATATTCCTTATAGATAGCGCAATTTAGCGACGTGTTTTCTTTTCATTTTTGCTAGAAAGAACAGCGCTTTGGCCTTCTTCAAATGTATCAACTTTAATAGTCATAATACGCAAAATATCTTCATTGATTGATTGTTGGCGTTCAAGCTCTGCCATAGCAGCAGGCGTACATTCAATATTCATCAATGTATAATGTGCTTTACGGTTTTTCTTAATTTTGTAAGCAATGTTGCGCAAGCCCCAGCTTTCAACTTTTTCAACTTTACCTTCACCACTTTCAATGACTTTGGTAAAATCTTCAATTAGTGTTTCTACTTGAGAAGCAGAAATGTCCTGACGTGCAAGAACAATATGTTCATATTTTGTCATAATTAGCCTTTCCTAAAAAATTATCTCTAGCGCATAGCCCCTTTTGAGCCTAATTTTGGAAAGACTCAAGAGGAAGTCAAAAGAGCGAGGACACGGGAAGTAAATACATGAATCAAATCATATGTTTTTACCATTCTTTTAATCAATAGAATCAACAAATGGTTTTCCGTTCAGCCCTCAACTAGAGCTTCATAACAGGCGTTTTATACCTGTTTGTAAAAATATTGCAAGTTAAAAAGCACCTATATAGCCCAATTTTGTTAGTTTTATTCAATAATTTAATAGCCACCGTAAGAACCATTTGTTCTTATAGGTGCAAAAGGTTACTTTAGATTAATCGAATCAACGAAAATAAGTGAGACAATAATAATGACAATAGCATTTATATTTCCTGGCCAAGGTAGTCAAAAAGTAGGTATGGGTCAAGAATTG
>JABSRY010000365.1 GCA_013214985.1 Hyphomicrobiales bacterium | reverse complement strand
CAATATACTAAATATTTTAAATAATGATAAACAGTTTTTATAAGGTAAAACTATTTTTCAGTGTTTTTGATACCAACCCGTCGTCAGACCCGATACCCAATCATCAAAACCTGCAATTTTTGCCATTTCTGCCGCCGCTAAAGAATCATAGGGCACATAATGAAAACTCGGCATCCATTGGTTTGAAATTTTTTCTAATATTACGTAACAAGCGTCTGGTATGCCGTTTTGCATATAAAAATCTACTGGTTCTTTTTCACCAAATGCGGGGAAGCCAACACTGCCAGGGTTAATTAATATGCGCCCCCCACTTAGCCTTACAATACGCGGAATATGTGTGTGCCCACATAAAATGATAGGATGATTGATGCCAATTGCATAATTTTCTATTTGATTTTGACTAGCCAGTGCAAATGCCCCGTTAGGCATTATTTGTTCCATCCACATGTCTAAATTACTTTTTGGAGAACCATGACACATGAAAATTTCGTCATTATATAGGTGTGTATCTTTTAGCTCACGCAACCAATTGACGTGCGTTGCGTCTAATTGTCTATACGCCGCCTGATCGGACTTACCCATTTCATCAAACGTCAAATCGACCATTGTTCTATCATGGTTGCCTGAGATAGAAATCATATGGCTATTGATTAAAATATCCGCCGTGCGCTTTGCTTCTAATGGGCCACTTAAATGGTCGCCCAAATTCAAGATATCATCTACCTGATGGCGCTTAATATCTGCCAATACTGCTTCTAGAGCCAAGGCATTACCGTGAATGTCTGCAATGATTGCTAATTTCATACTCGCCTCCCTTAATTTAATAAGTTAGGCCAATTGGCACAAAATACTATTGATTAATTTTTATGCTATTGATGAATATCTTGAATATATTATTTGTAAACCAATGCGGCGTGTAATTTATAGGCATCGGGCATGAATTCTGCACCTGTAACACAGCCAGATGCGTAGCTGCCACCATCTAAATTTAATTTATTGCCTTGTGCAACATGTCCTGCAAATACCATATCGGGGTTGCGATGTGGTCTGTTGCGTACGGGCGTATGGCCATGCACAATGGTTAGGTTTTCAAATTGTACGGGGTAGCTTAAGAATTTTTCACGTATCCAGCACCAATGATCGCCAAATGTTTGATCCCACGGTTGTGCGAAATGTTCTTCTAGACTTTTTTCGGGATGGGTGCCTGCATGTACAAATAATAGGTTATTTTGCTTAAAATGCGATTGCATATTTTCTAAATAGGCCACGCATTCTGCGCCAACGGCTTTAGCCATCGAGCTTTTAAACTTGTCTTTGCTCGAAAAATCTAAATTTTGCATGCCTATTTCATCTAAAACATCTTGCCCACCATGCTTAAGCCAAGTTTGGGTTATGTCTTGCCTATCTTGGGTTAAAACAATGCGCATCATCGCTTCATGGTTGCCTTGTAAGGATATCACTTGATCAAATCTATCATTAGCTTTTATGGCCAAATTAATGGCAACTAAATTTTGCTTACCACGGTCAATTAGGTCGCCCAAAAGTACCAATGTGGTTTTATCATAATTAGAATTTTCTTTTTCGAACGCATCTAGCAATATTGCCATATGGTCGGCATTGCCATGTATGTCGCCAATTACGCAAATACGTTGCCCAGCTTCAAGCCCTGTATTTAGTTTAAGTGGTTTCGAAACTAGTGACGATATTTTCATAAAGGCCTCAACAAATTTAATAAGCTATTTTGTAAAAATAAAAACCGATGAATTATTAATCTCATCGGCTTTTATAATCTTAAAATATCAATGATAATTAGTCATCCATTTTATCTGGGTGGGGTGTTGATGTGATATTATAACCCGCATCGACAAAATGCACATCACCCGTAACGCCAGATGATAAATCGGACAGCATATATAAGGCACTGCCACCGACATCTGCCAGCGTCACCACGCGCTCCATCGGCGAGTGTTTTTGTTGAAACTTAAACATTTCGCGAGCGCCAGTAATGCCGTTGCCAGCCAGTGTGCGCATGGGCCCTGGTGAAAGCGCGTTAACGCGTATGTTATCTGCACCAAAATCGGTCGCCAAATAACGAACCGATGCTTCAAGGGCTGCTTTAGCAACACCCATTACATTATAATTGGGCATAACGCGGGTAGAGCCGCCATAAGTTAGCGCAATCATGCTGCCGCCATCGGTCATTAATTCGGCAGCCCGTTTGGCCGCTTCGGTAAATGAAAAGGCGCTGATAATCATAGTTTTTGTAAAATTATCACGGCTTGTATTGGCATATTTACCATCTAGCTCATCCTTATCGGAAAAACCAATAGCATGCACTAAAAAGTCAATCTTGCCCCATTTTTCTTTAAGCACGGCAAAGACATTATCAACCGATGCAATATCTTCGACATCGCAGTCGATAAATATTTCGGAACCCACGGTTTTACCAAGCTTTTCGACCCTTGGGCCAAAACTTTCACCTTGGTAGGTGAAAGCAATTTCGGCGCCATGTTCGGCAAGTTTTTCGGCAATGCCCCATGCAATCGATCTATTATTGGCAACGCCCATAATTAGACCGCGTTTGCCTTGCATTAATCCGTCCATAATTTACCTCATTCATTTATACAGCCATACCTTAATATGGTTATGGGCGATTATAGGTTTTCTTTACTAAAGATAACACTACCGTTGGTACCACCAAAGCCAAAACTATTGGACAATGCTGTAACCACTTCTTGCTCTTTACGCTCGCGCGCTATTGGCATATCTGCAACTTTAGGGTCGATCTCAGTAATATTTGCACTTTCGCAGATAAAGCCATCGCGCATCATAATTAGTGAATAGATAGACTCTTGAACACCAGCAGCGCCAAGGCTATGGCCTGTTAATGCTTTCGTTGCCGAAATAATAGGCGCTTTATCGGCACCCCAAACATTACGAATGCCATCTATTTCTGGAATATCGCCAACAGGTGTAGACGTACCATGTGGGTTAATATAATCGACGCCGCCTTTATGGGTGCTTAAAGCAAGCTCCATAGCACGTTGTCCACCTTCGCCACTTGGCGCAACCATGTCATAACCATCTGATGTAGCACCATAGCCTGTTACTTCGGCAATAATGTTAGCGCCACGGGCTTTTGCACGCTCATATTCTTCAAGCACCAGAACACCCGCACCACCAGCAATTACAAAACCATCACGGGTGATATCATAAGTACGGCTAGCGGTTGTTGGTGTGTCATTATATTTACTGCTCATGGCGCCCATCGCGTCAAATAAGCATGACATGCCCCAATATAGCTCTTCGCCGCCACCTGCAAACATAACATCTTGCTTACCCCATTGAATCATCTCAACGGCGTTACCAATACAATGTAAGCTTGTTGTACAAGCCGATGAAATTGAATAGCTCATGCCTTTAATTTTAAACGGCGTGGCTAAAGTTGCACTATTTGTGCTGCTCATGGCTTTTGGCACAGCGAGCGGGCCAATGCGTTTTGGGCCTTTGGCTTTTACAATTTCAGCCGCGTCCAATAAGGTTTTGGTTGAAGGGCCACCAGAGCCCATAA
>JABSRY010000364.1 GCA_013214985.1 Hyphomicrobiales bacterium | reverse complement strand
TCCTCAACAATATATTAGATGAAGAATATAACAGCTAAAATAATCAAGGAAAAGGTGGGAGCGGAAAACCGCTTACGTTTTTTTCTGGTGCATTAGGGGTTGGTCTTGGTTTTGGTTTGCAAAAAATTGTATCTAACTTTGTGAGTGGTATTATTTTGTTGGTCGATCAATCTGTTAGGCCTGATAATGTAATTGAGGTTGGCGGAACCTTTGGCAAGGTTATAAGCTTAGGCGCAAGATATACCTCTGTTGAGACACGTGATGGCCATGAATATCTAATTCCAAATGAAAAATTTATTACTCAAGAGGTTGTTAATTGGGATTTTTCTCACTCGAAAATTAGGCGTAAAATTAAAATTGGTGTCTCTTATAACACCGATGTAGAGTTAGCTATGAGTTTGATTGTTAAGGGCACTGAAAATGTCGACCGTATATTAACGACCCCTGCGCCTGTTGCACGACTAGTTGGATTTGGTGAAAGCAGTGTTGATATTGAGGCTCGGTTTTGGGTGGAGGACCCTGCAAATGGTGTAACAAATATCACCAGTGATTTTTTACTAAATTTGTGGAAGTTATTTCAAGAAAATAATATTGAAATTCCTTTTCCACAACAAGATATTCATATAAAGGAATTCCCTCGAATAGATAAAACTACTTTCTGAAACGCCTGTAAAATTTAATAAATTTTGTTTCCAAGGATCTTTTAAAACGTCTGAATTTCTTGTAATCTACTGACAGATAAATCAGGCCAAGCGGTATCATCCAAATTCCCAAAATTGGTAAAAATGAGAATATACCGCCAATAATCAATAATACACCTACTAATAGCCGCATTAATCTTGTTTTAGGAATTGGAATTATATGATTTACTTTTTTGCCGAGGCTCATAGTTTGTCCTTATATATATATTTATATATAGGCGTTAAAAATTAAAATTCAAATGGATGGACTTGGCGTAATTTTGTACTTATTCTTCGTGCAAGATTATTTGCTGCTTGCATAAATTTTTTATTTACAGCATTTTGTTGCCCTTGCCTAATTAGTTTATCAATTTTCTGCTGTGTTACCAATGGTTTATCTTTTTTTGCAACGATTAACCATGCTAGCCCATGTAGCTTCTCTCTAGTGTTACGCCCATTTATGTATTTGATTTCGCCCAGTTTAACTTGTGCTAAAAAGTAATTTTTGAACGCTGATAACTTGTAATGCTGCATAGCACGTTTTTTTTGTGACTTTTGATTTTCGCCATTAAATAGAATTTCTCCAAGCAGATAGTTAGCTTTTGGGTGGCCGATTGATGTTGCTGCATATTTCAATAATTTGATTGCTTGTCTAACATTTTTGGGAATACCCGCCAGTTTATTACCTGAGCGATAAAAGACAGCTAACTCTACTAAGGCATTTGCAGAAATTCTTTTATTTAGACTAAAATTGCTGTTTAGCTTGTTTTTTGAAACAACCAAACGCAAATATTTTGTTGCTTTTTTTGAATCGTAATTGTTATCTAGAAACCCTAAATAGTAACGAGCTAATTGCCAATCGGCATAAAAATTACCCGCTTTTGATGCCAGATTCCAATGTTTTATTGCACTTTCAAAATCCATAGACTTTGCTGCTGCATTGCCCATTGAATAAGCAAAACTGCCTTTTTCGAAATTGAATTCACTGACTCTGTTTGGACGCGCAAATGCATCATATGTTTTTTTTAATTGGACCTGAGGCGGAGTGCGTTTCTTCTGTTCATTAGAAAAAACTGTTGTAGGAAGCATCGACAAGATGATTCCTACATAGATAATGTGGAATATTTTTATACTAGATATCCGCATAACAAGATTCTTCAGCCGCACCACCAGGATGCGTCAGTGCACCTTTGGAAGCAGGACCTACCAATTGTTCGTATTTATATAACGCGCCACTATGACAGCCATTATTACGGGGCTTCCATTCTTTTCTACGTTTTTCAAGCTCTTCGGCCGACAGTTCTACATCTAACTGGCCTGTATTGGCATCAATTGTAATGATATCGCCATCTACAATTAGCCCCAGCGGCCCGCCAGCAGCTGCTTCTGGGCATACATGACCAATACAGAAACCGCGTGTACCACCAGAAAAACGACCATCAGTGATTAGAGCTACGCTATCGCCAGCGCCCTGCCCATATAACGCAGCAGTCGTTGAAAGCATTTCGCGCATGCCAGGGCCGCCTTTAGGGCCTTCGTAACGGATTACAATTACATCGCCGTCTTTATATTCTCTGCGTTCAACAGCCGCAAAAGCATCTTCTTCACAGTCATAACATCTGGCAGGGCCAGAAAATGTTAGTTTTTTAAGGCCTGCGACCTTAACAATTGCACCGTCAGGTGCTAATGAGCCTTTTAAGCCAACAACGCCGCCTGTTTTGGTGATTGGGGTTGAAACAGGGTAAACAACGCGATTATCAGGTGCTGCGACATCTGCATCTTCGATATTTTCACCCAGTGTTTTGCCTGTGACGGTCATGCAATCACCGTGCAAATATCCGCCGCGTAATAACTCTTTTAACAACACGGGTACGCCGCCAGATTCGTAAAGATCTTTTGCGACATATTTTCCACCTGGTTTTAGGTCTGCAATATAGGGCGTGCTTTTAAAAACTTCGGCTACACGCATAAGGTCGAACTCTATGCCTGCTTCATGTGCCATTGCTGGCAAATGCAATGCGCCATTGGTAGAGCCGCCAGTCGCGGCGATGATTACCGCTGCATTTTCAAACGCTTTTTCAGTACAAATATCACGTGGGCGGATATTCTTCTCGATTAAATTCATCACTGCTTTGCCGCTCATTACGGCATAGCTATCACGGCTTTCATACTCGGCTGGAGAACCCGCTGAATATGGTAATGCAAGGCCAATTGCTTCTGATACACAAGCCATAGTATTTGCGGTGAATTGACCACCACAAGCGCCGGCACCCGGGCAAGCAACAATTTCTAAGGCCATTAACTCTTCTTCGGTCATATTGCCAGCGCTATGTTGGCCAACACCTTCAAATACGTCAACAACCGTGACGTCTTTGCCTTTAAAGCGGCCTGGTAGAATTGAGCCACCATACATAAATACACTTGGAATGTTTAGACGCAACATTGACATCATCATGCCTGGCAACGACTTATCACAACCAGCAATGCCAACAAGTGCATCGTAAGAATGACCGCGTATTGTAACTTCAACACTATCGGCGATAATTTCACGCGAGACCAATGAGCTTTTCATGCCCTGGTGACCCATTGCAATGCCATCTGTAACGGTAATTGTACAAAATTCACGCGGCGTGCCGCCTGCAGCCTTTACGCCGACTTTAACGGCTTGAGCTTGCCTCATTAAAGCAATATTACACGGCGCAGCTTCGTTCCAACAAGAACAAACACCAATCAATGGTTGATGAATTTCTTCTTCGGTTAGCCCCATTGCATATAAATATGACCTATGTGGTGCGCGTTCTGGACCTTCAGTTACGTGGCGTGAAGGAAGAGTAGATTTATCAAATTTTTTAATGCTCATATATTTTCTCTACTTGTGGGGTGGCTTAAAACTTT
>JABSRY010000363.1 GCA_013214985.1 Hyphomicrobiales bacterium | reverse complement strand
ATGACTTGGCAACAGTTAAAAGACTTGGAAGCAGATGAACTGGTAACAATAGGCGCACATACTATCAGCCATTCTGCTTTGGCCAAGTTAAATGATAAAGATGCTTCTGACGAAATTATATTATCCAGAGAACATATCAAGAAGCAGACAGATATTACCTGCGAGCATTTCTGTTACCCATATGGCACTGCTGATGAAGCAAATTTGCGCGAATTTTCCATTGCTCGTGATGCGGGTTATAAAACAGCGGTAACTACACAAAAAGGCATGTTATATGCTGGGCATATTGACCATTTACACAACTTGCCCAGAGTGTCGTTAAATGGTGATTACCAAAATATTCGATATGTGAAAACATATCTTTCGGGTTTACCATTCATGTTATGGAATAAATTTAAAAAAATACATCAATATTAGCTATTTGCCAATAGGCTGGCTAATTCCTCTTGAACTGCCAATAATCCATCTTTACTTACGCCAGAAACAAGTGGGCCAATTTGTTTTAATAGTTTTTCTTTGGTCGTTCGGCGAATGATATTATTGTCATAATCTCTTGGAATTTCTGGAATTTTATATAATTCTTGCGGTAGCTTATAGGTAGAAATGCCCTTGTTTTTTATAAATTCTATAAGTTCATGATGTAAAATAATAGCACCAACTTTAGGGACAATTGCAAATACAGGTTTACTGCCCAACAATCGTTCCTCAATAACAAGAATGGCGGCATCATCAACGCCATGAAACCCCAATAAACATCTTTCTATATCCGTATAATTAACGGACATGTTGCCAATGTTGAGCTCGGCATTAATCCCTGTATTGTTTGAACATAGGATATCACTAGTATAGGCATTGCCAATTTTAATAACATTGCTTGGCAAAAAGCTGCAAGATACTTTCCAGACATTTTTATCTTGTTTGTTTTGGTGTTTAACGAGCATAATTGTATCAATTACGGCATTATCTATAAGCTTATACTCGTAATTCCCAGCCTCTATTTGCGAGGTGTTATCAACTCGTAATGTTGGTAAAAATGCGATTTCATCAAAGGTCGTTACATCAATAACATCTTCTCGAACATATTGATCGCTCAAAATGTTACTATTGATTTTTTGAACGAATGTTAGCTTTGCTAAATTTTGTTTAAACAATGCATCAACCAATTTATTTTCACAAAATGTTGCAGGCAAACATAATATTGAATTGTCTAATGGTATATTTTGAAATTCAGTTGCCATTAACCCATCATAACAAACAAGTGATGCATCTGATATAATCCAACTGGTGATGTTAATCGCGCAAATGGCCATACACGTCGGTGGAAATGGAGATATAATTTTTGAATTTCTTGTCGGTTTAGAAAGGCTGTTATAAATTTTTGAAGCAGCGACTAAATGATTATGTGTATGATATAATGGTGTATTATTGCCGCTAAGGTCTTTAGAAAAACTAATTAGGCAAGTAGAATTCGGGTCAACAAATGGGTAATCTTCAGGTTTTAAAAGATTTACATCGTGAGTGGCTTCAAATTTAAAAAATTCATCTAATCCAGAGCACCCATCAATAGCGTTACCACCTAACGAAAATAGCAGTTTAATGGACGTAATATTAAACCCCACCTTGTACATATGGTCAGTGAAACTAAAACCATCATGCAAAATAGGGCAAATATAGGCTTGTGGTGAAATGCGAATAAGTGCTTGTTCAACATCGCTTTCGCGCCACAAAATAGGCAAGGGCGCTATTGATATACCCTGTTGCCAACAGGCCAGATAGATGATTTGGGATTCTATAGAGTTGGGCAATTGCAGTGCAAAAACATCACCAGCCTTTAAGCCCGAGAGTAAAAACTGTTCAGAAATTTTGTTAACAATTGCCTGAATTTGAATGTAATTTAATTCAACAAAATCATCTTCACAAATGGAATAACCAGACAAGCCGATGTTAGAGCGGTTTGTCTGAATTTTTTGACGAAACAAAAGGTCAAGGGAGGCTTGTCCCCATAAATTGAGTTTAGTAAATAGCTCAATTTCATCTTTATTTTCAAGAATTTCCATTAGATAATATCACCTTTTTTATTATTTTATCTGATTCTTTATCAAATGACTATCTTGCTATAAAAAACTGTTTTAATTTGATTAATAATTGTGTATTTATATATATGAAATTTAGTTTAACTTCGCCTTATTCTTTACAATATTGATATTTAAAATAGGTGAATATAACGTCAAACATATTACAGTCGATCTTTGACCGTAATTTTTATTGGAATGATAAAATATGTCTTTGAAAATTATTAATGGACTAAAATTATTTACAATTGCAGCCGTTGCAACTGTATCTGTTGGTGTTACAACAGGCTATGCTGCAGAAGCAGAAAAAGTAGAACATTGGGGGAAAAAATGCATAACCAATGATCAACATATAAGGCTATGCACTGTTGCAGAGGCATTGTTTATCAGCGGAAAAGACAATAAGATCATCAGCCAAGTTATGAGTGTTAGACTGATTACTGCAAGTAACACTAAACGGGTTAAAATGTTTGTTCAAGTTCCAAACCGTATTTTATTACAACCAGGCTTACAAATTAAAATTGATGGCGAAAAAACTAGAGTTGCACCCTTTAGAGTTTGCTTTGATCAAGCCTGTGAAGCAGAAATAAGCGTTACCGATGATTATATAAATCAACTTAAAAAAGGTAATAATATAAAGTTGAAATTTCTTTTATATAATAACGTAACTTCTGAATGGTCTATTCCATTAAAAGGTTTCACGGCAGGATATGATAGTAAAGGCACTGAACTTGTAATTCCTAAGCCTGTTGCAAAATCTAATGCACCAGTTAACCCTAAGCCGTTACCAGCAACTCCAAAAAAATAGTAATTGGTTTGAATAAATAGAATATAGAAAGGTTTCGATTTTTCGGAGCCTTTTTTAATTATAGTTTTGGTTTAGTAATATTAAATTACCTTCATTATTTATGGTAAAATAGTCTTCTAAATCGGGGTGATCAAATGGCAATGTATCTTCATCTTCTAGGAGATTTTGTTCAGACACATATGCTTTGTACGATTCGTTTTCGTTTAGAGCAAGCAGGTGATAATAAGGTTGCTCTTTTTTAGGTCTAATTTCGGCTGGTATTCCAAGCCACCATTCTTCATCATTGTTAAACTCTGGGTCAACATCAATAATGACACCCGAAAATTTAAACAATCTATGAATGACTCTATCGCCAATTCCAAATTTTGCTGCTGACATTTTCATTTTATTTTACTCAATTGTTTTTTTTATTTTGACATAAAAATTAACACTCATATATATATATTTCTAGTTATTTATAGTTAAATGAGTCTTTATGAACATTCTTATAGAAATAGTATCACCTTTCTTTTGTTTAATTTTAATTGGTTTTATATTTGGTAAAATATTTAAGGGTAAAGATGTTGGTTTGTTTTGGCTTAATAATTTCATTATCTACCTTGCGGTACCTGCACTTTTATTTTCTTTACTATACACGCCTCACTCCAAGACCCGAAAGTCTTGATGTGATATTATACGGAAATTATCTGTAACTTGATCTCGGA
>JABSRY010000362.1 GCA_013214985.1 Hyphomicrobiales bacterium | reverse complement strand
CTATGGGGGATGGGCGGTTTGTCTGGTCGCCTACTTTTACTGACTATAATATTTATTATGTTGGGTGAATTTTTTATATTTGTGCCCTCGTTAGCAAATTTTAGAGACACGTGGCTGCGCGAAAAATTAGCCAAAGCACAAATTGCAACATTAGTGCTTGAAGCCACGCCCGAATATATGGTCGATGAAAAGCTAGAACAAGAATTATTAACCAATGTCGGGGCAGAGATTATTGCGCTTAAACGCGGCGATAAACGCGAGTTAATTTTACAAAGATCAACCACCAATAAAATGTTAAAAGCCAGTTATGATTTGCGCAACGAAACCGCTATGCAACAAATTATGGCAGTGTTTGATAGTTTGTTGGCCGATAATAGCCGCCTAATTAAAATTAGAGGCAATACGCGGTTTGACGCGGGTGACTATATCGAGATTATCATCGATGAGCAAATGATGCGCGAAGCAATGTGGGAATTTGCAAAAAACATCATGGCATTGTCTATAATATTATCCATCATTGTTGCGGCATTAATTTACTTGGCGCTAAGTTGGCTTTTGGTGCGCCCCATAAAACGCATTACACAATCTATTGTAGATTTTGGCCACGATCCCGATCATTCAAGCAATATGATAAAGCCCTCCAATAGAAGTGATGAAGTGGGCATTGCAGAAAGCCAGTTGTTGAAAATGCAGCAAGAGCTACAATCGACATTGCGCGAAAAAAACAGGCTTGCCGCACTTGGGCTAGCGGTTAGTAAAATTAGCCACGATTTGCGTAACATGCTTTCATCTACCCAAATGATTAGCGATAGACTACAAAATATCGATGACCCATCGGTCGCGAGGCTTGCCCCAAAATTAGAAGCTGCGCTAGACCGCGCTATTAATTTTTGTGTGCGCACGTTAAAATATGGTCAAGCCAAAGAAGAAGCACCAAAAAAGGTATTTTTCCCGCTATTGCCACTGATTGACGATGTGGCAGACAGCCTAAATTTAGAAAATGTAAAAACCTTGGATGGTAATCTAATTGGTTGGAAAATAGAAATAGAAGATGCGGATTTAATTTATGCCGACCGTCATCAACTATTTAGAATTATTTTAAACATTAGCCGCAATGCAGTGGATATTTTAAAAAATCAAAATGGCGCATCACTTAATATATATATGACCTATAAGGTTACGAGCGATATGCAATATTTGGTAATTGCCGATAATGGCCCTGGGGTTATGCCGCGCGCAAAAGAAGCATTATTCTCGGCTTTTCAAGGCTCGTTGCGCCCGGGGGGCACGGGGCTTGGTTTAGCTATATCTCATGAGCTAGTTGTAGCGCATGAAGGCGATATTATATTGCTAGATGAAACCATGATGGATAATGAGCCGTATGCGGATATTGTAAACTTAAACGAAATGTCTGGCGCTATATTCTTAATATCATTACCAAATAATGAACAAGAATAGTTTTTGCAATCGTCTGTGGGCAAAAACATAAAATATGGGATAAAGTTGAAATGGCATAAAAAACCATTTGCCTTTTTGGCTTCAAAGGCTTAAAAACCCCTTATCTGCACCGGTAGCTCAGCTGGATAGAGTACCTGACTACGAATCAGGGGGTCGAGGGTTCGAATCCTTCCCGGTGCACCATTTCATTTCCATTACTCAAAACACCACCTAAGACCTTGAACGGTAACGATAAAGTCGGAGTTCGAAGTCCTGTTTTTCGGCAGTATGATAATCGCTCTGCAAAGGCCAGTTTTAATAGAGTTCGCTTCATTGCCAATTGCCCGTTATCCCATATTTTCCTAGGGTTTGAGAGTAATGCAAGAGCGAGTTCGAACATTTCGTCGAAGGTGTGCTTTGTTGGCGTTGATTTCATGGATTTTTCAGCCAAAACCAACTTCTTTGTTTCCAGTTTTTCTATCTTCTTTTCGAAACTTCTCATCACCGAGAGATTAGAAACGTCCACAACTCGGCCTAATAAAGCCTCAATCTCGGCATCAATCAGTTCCACTTCTTGCTTTAAGTCGATCTGATGGGCTTTGGATTGCTCTATTCTTTGTGACCATGCATGTTTAAACATAGCTTTAGTGATGCTAAATAGCTCAGCGGTCGGTTGTAGCGTCGATATAAAGGTTTCAAACTCATCTTCCAGCTTCTTGCGTGGAATGGACTTACGGTTGCTCACACAGCGTTTTGTGGCACAAAGATAATAAGGATATTTTTTACCCGTGTGACTTTTCGACCAGCAAGAAGTGAGCGCATTGCCACAATCGTTACATGCGAGAAAACCACGAAGCGGGAAGTCTTCGCTTATATCGGCACGAGTTGGGATTCTTGCATCGGAATTAATGCGGGTTTGAATTTTTTCAAATGTTTCTAAGTTAATAAGCCCATCATGCTGTGCTACGCGTAAACCGATGCCCCATTTGGGCACTTCGATATATCCCGCATATAAAACTTGGGTCAGCATGTTGGATATTTTCTGAAAAGTAAGATTACCACTTGGGAAAGCTGGTTGGTTTTCTAAAAATCGTTTTACTTCTGCTTGAGATTCAAATCGACTAGATGCAAAAGATTCCAGTGCTTCTTGAATAATGGAGGCAATTGGTTCATCGCGTACGATAATTTTGCCACCTCTTTTTGATTTGGTATATTTATAACCAACAACAGCTCTAAACACACAAAACCCCTGTTTTGCACGGGCTTTCATTTTTTGGGTGACTTGACGACCATTTTGTAAACGTTCCAACTCGCCATGAGCCGCAAAGATGGTTTCGATAAACCTGCCTTCAGGCGTATCTTCAAAATTAAAGTTTAAGCATTTAATGGTTGCCTCACGCAATATAAATTCACGACGTAGCTTAATGTGAAATTCCGTATCACGGGCAAAGCGTTTTAAGTCGTCAAATATCACAACGTATTTTTTATGCGATTGGGCATCTAAATAAGCCAATAGAGCCACCATGCCTGCTCTATGAATAAAATCACCACCCCCACTAACATCATCAGGAAACACCGTTTCGACGTTATAACCATGCAATTCCGCATACTCGCGGCAGCGTTGCTCTTGGCTATCTAGTCCACCACCTTCTGCTGCTTGCTTCCTGCTGGAAACTCGGCAATAGATCAGGGCATTAACGGGTTCGTTATCAATAACGTCAGTGGTCATGGTGCAATCTTTCTCTATTATGGGGTTGGAGATTCGATGGAAACCTTATCAGCTTTGACTTTAGGATGTTTTGAGCCTACTACATTTTTAAAACTTGAGGGGAGGAATTTGACGCTCACCAGTTTCTGCTCACAGGCTTGTTGTGCAGGGTGGATGCCAAACCCCATGTCGACGCAGCTCACCACAAATGACCAAACAATCTGTAGATATTCTTGTTTTTGAGTGTCGGTTAATTTGGCTTTTTTCAGCTCCTTATCAAATAATTTGTAATCAATTTCAAGGATTGGAAATGTAACAGGTGTTTTAGGTGATGGTATGGTTTTGATTTCATTGTGATTAGTCATTTTATCTCCTATGATGATTGTCTAGCATTAAGTTAATTTTCTGCTAGTTTAAATTGGGTAAAGTCCTCAAACACCCAGCCA
>JABSRY010000361.1 GCA_013214985.1 Hyphomicrobiales bacterium | reverse complement strand
GAGATGCAAAAAAAATATGTGCTGACCTAGGGCTTGAACTGATTGAAGACAAAACCTTAATTGCCGAAACTGCGGGCCTAGTTGAATGGCCAGTTGCATTGCTTGGTGGTTTTGAGCAAGAATTTTTAGACGTACCCAAGCGGGTTATTATTGAAACCATTAAAGGCCATCAGAAATGCTTTTCGGTTACTGACCCTAAAACGGGCGAGCTAAGCAATCATTTTGTGGCAATTTCTAATATGATTGCGACGGATGGTGGCAAAATTATTACCCATGGTAATGAAAAAGTTATTAGAGCCAGGTTATCGGATGCTAAGTTTTTTTGGGAAATTGATAAAAAAACCAGTTTAGAATCTCGCGTTGAAAAGCTTAAAAATATTACATTCCACGCCAAGCTTGGCAGCCAATATGAGCGGGTTCAATCGATGCTTGAGCTGGCCGAAATGCTGTGCGAATTTACCCATGCGGATTTGAAAAAAACCAAATTGGCGGTAGAGCTATCTAAAGCCGATTTAGTAACTGCCATGGTGGGCGAGTTGCCAGAACTGCAAGGTTATATGGGGCAACAATATGCCTTGGCAGAAGGTATCGATACCGAAGTTGCCGAAGCTTTGGCGTTACATTATGCGCCGCAAGGCCCATCGGATGCCGTGCCGAACAACATTATTGCGCTGACCGTATCTTTAGCCGATAAATTTAATACATTGCTTGGTTTTTGGTCGATTGATGAAAAACCGACAGGCTCTAAAGACCCGTTTGCCCTGCGCCGTGCAGCGCTTGGTATTATTCGTATTGTGTTGGAACGTAATATTCGGTTGGATATTCCGCAAGATTTATTGCCATTCTTTATTGACCGCTTAAAGGTATATTTAAAAGATAAAGGCACGCGCCATGATTTAATGGATGCGATTTTTGCACTAAAAGGCCAGAATGATATAACATTGGTGCAAATAAGAGTGGCGGCTTTAGCGGACTTTTTAACCACTGAAGATGGCTCTAACTTGCTTGCTGGTGTTAAACGCGCGGCCAATATATTGCGTATTGAAGAGAAAAAAGATGGCCTTGCTTATGATATTAATGTTGATGAGAAGTTGCTTAAGCTAGATGCTGAGAAAAACTTATTTAGCGCCATTAAACTAAATGTTGGTATAATGGAGCAAAATGTTGAAAAAGAAGAATTTGCAGTTGCGATGAGTGCTTTGGCCAAACTTCGGGTGCCAGTTGACGCCTTCTTTGATGATGTTAAAGTGAATGATGATGACGCCGCGACAAGAGTAAACCGACTGAAATTATTAGCAATGATTAGAGCTGCGACAAAAACAATTGCTGATTTTAGCCGTGTAGAGGGATGATTAGGCCTTATGGTAAAACTAGCCGAACAGAGTATAAGTGATAGCCGTTTATTTGCATGTGGAAATGGCGAAAGTTGGAATGAACAAGAGTCTGTTGATATGCTTGGGCTTAAAGGCGCATCCTTATCTAAAATGACCGACCTTGGACACCCTGTTCCTGTTGGGTTTATTTTAACCACTGACTTTTGTAGAGACTTTAACGCCGCGGGCAACCAATTGCCAAGCGATGCCATTGATTTGGTTAAAGCGGGGCTTGAAAAGTTAGAAAAACGTTTAGGCCGAGAATATGGTGGTTGTGACAAACCCTTATTATTGTCTATTCGCACGGGTGCGCCTGTGCATTTGGCTGGGTTAATGCCCGCTATTTTGAACTTAGGTTTAAATGACCAAACCTGCGCAGCTCTTGCCGATGAAACGGGTGATTTGCGTTTTGCTTTAGATTGTTACCGCCGTTATATTGAGAGTTATTCGATTGCAGTTTTAAATGTTGGTGAAATTTTATTTGAAGATATTTTTGAAGACGTGCGTGCTGAGGGTGGTTTAACATCGATTAGTGAATTTGAAAGTGGTGATTACCAGACAATTATTGACCGTTATAAAACCTGTATTGAAGAAAATACGGGCGCTGAGTTTCCGCAAAATGTATATCAGCAATTGATGGGCGGCATTAGTGCGGCTTTTGAAAGTTGGTATGGCTATAGAGCCAATACGCAGCGCCGCGCCAACAATATATCGGATGAAATTGGCCTGGCATTAACCGTACAGGGCATGGTATTTGGCAATAGAAACACCAATAGTGCAACTGGTGTTTTGCAAACACGCAACCCACATACAGGTGAAGCGATTGTATCTGGTACTTATTTGACCTACGCGCAAGGCCCTGAATTTGAAGGGCAATATAGAACGCCAAAGCCTTTAACGATTAAAGATAAGGCCGATAGCAGCCGTGTATCTAGCCTTGAAGAGCGCATGCCAAAAATGTTTAAGGCTTTGGTTAAAACCGCATCTGAGCTAGAAAAAGCCTTTGGCGATATGCTCGACATTGAATTTACCATTGAAGATAATATATTATATATTTTGGAGGCGGTACGGCCTAAACGCAATGACCAAGTAGAGTTAATTGTAGCGGTTGATTTAGCAAAATCGGGCATGATTAGCAAAAAAGATGCGTTGATGCGGGTTAACCCAAAATCGATTGAACAATTGTTGCACCCATCGCTTGACCCAATGGCTAATAAAACAATTTTAGCGCGTGGCTTACCTGCAAGCCCTGGTGCGGCATCGGGGGAGATTGTTTTTAACTCTGAAGAAGCCGAAGAGCGTAAAGCCGCGGGTAAAAATGTAATTTTGGTAAAAACCGAAACCAGCCCTGAAGATGTTTATGGCATACACGCCGCAACTGGCATATTGACCGTGCGCGGTGGTAGCACGAGCCATGCTGCTGTGGCCGCGCGTATTATGGCGCGCCCATGCGTTACAGGTGCTAGCGCCATTAAAATTGATATGGAAACCCATACGCTTTACGCATCGGGATATACGTTGCGCAAGGGTGATATGATTACCATTGATGGGACTTCTGGCGAAATTTATACGGGTAAAGTTAAAACCATTGAGCCGAGTTTTTCGTCTGAATTTTATACTTTAATGAAATGGGCGGATGAAGTACGCACCTTAAAAATTAGAGTGAATGCTGAAACCCCTGAGCTTGCTATAAAAGCCCAAAAAATGGGCGCAGAAGGCATTGGCCTTTGCCGCACGGAGCATATGTTTTTTGAAAAAGGCAGAATTGTTGTCATGCGGGAGATGATTTTGGCGGAAAGCGAAGTTGGGCGTAAACGTGCGCTTGATAAGTTATTGCCGATGCAGTGTAAAGACTTTGTCGATTTATTCACCGCGATGTCTGGCTATCCTGTAACCATTAGATTGCTTGACCCACCCTTGCATGAATTTTTGCCAAAATCTGAACGTGATATAGCGGAAACGGCTGCTGCGCTTGGTGTTGACCATAAGACGATTTTAACACGTTTAGAATCTTTGTCTGAAACCAACCCGATGCTTGGGCATCGTGGGTGCCGATTGGCGATTACCCACCCTGAAATATATGACATGCAGGTAAGGGCGATTTTTGAAGCCACTATTTTGGCTGAAAAAGCCACAGGTGACCCAATTATGCCCGAAATTATGATACCCTTTGTATCGACCAAAGCGGAGCTGGTGTTTTTGCGTGATAGAATTGAAAAAGTCGCTGATGAAGTGGCTAAT
>JABSRY010000360.1 GCA_013214985.1 Hyphomicrobiales bacterium | reverse complement strand
GGATTTGAACGGCTCATATGGCGTATCACCAGGTACGGATAGCAAAGGTGGTGCAAAATTTGCTGAAATGGTTGAAGCAAATGATTTCAAGCTAGGTACATATGCAGGCGAGTCGTACGATTCTGCTGCGATTATTTTGTTAGCGATGCAGGCTGCTGGTTCATCTAACAGCAGTGATTTCAAATTACTGATTTCAAAAGTTGCAAATGCACCTGGAGAGAAAATTCTAGCAGGCGAATTAGCAAGTGGGTTAAAGATACTCGCTGAAGGTGGCGATATCGATTATGTCGGTGCGACTGACATTGAATTAATCGAGCCTGGCGAAAGTGCTGGTAACTTCCGTGAAATTGAAATCAAAGATGGCAAGCTTGTAACAAGCGGCATGCATTAAAATAAACGAAGCATACGAGGTGATTGCCTCGTATGCTATTAAAATGGATGTTAAAGATGATTGTTATAGAAAACCTCAACAAAAGCTTTGGTGGGTTGCGTGCTGTAAATGATGCATCAATGACTATTAAAGCAGGCAGTATTACCGGTTTAATTGGACCTAATGGTGCAGGAAAGACTACTCTTTTCAATGTTATTGCAGGCCATTATAAACCAAATTCTGGTTCGGTATATTTAGAAGGGCGCGATATTACGGGGATGGCGCCACATGAATTGTTTAAACAGCGGCTGTTGCGTACTTTTCAAATTCCACATGAATTTACAACCCTTACGGTTCGTGAGAACTTGATGATGGTACCCGATGAACAACCAGGGGAAAGCCTTTTAAATACATGGTTAAGGCCTCAGGTTGTACGAAATCATGAAAAAAAAATATTAACAAAAGCCGATGAAGTTATCGAATTCCTTGAAATTTCGCATATTGCTAATGAACTAGCTGGAAATTTATCAGGTGGCCAGAAGAAACTTTTAGAACTTGGCCGAACTATGATGGTTGATGCGCGGGTTGTTTTTTTGGATGAAGTTGGGGCGGGTGTTAACCGCACTTTGTTACGTAAGATTGGTGATGCAATCCTTCGGCTGAGAGATGAACGTAATTACACTTTTTGCTTGATTGAGCATGATATGGATTTCATAAGTAGAATTTGTGACCATGTTATTTGCATGGCTGAAGGTGCTGTAATGGCGGAGGGCACCGCTGAAGAAATTAAATCAAACCCAGACGTAATTGAAGCTTATTTGGGCTCTGGACAAAAGAGCAAGAGGTACACTAAATGAGTTATTTGTCAGGGGTTGGAATGACCGGTGGTTACGGTGGTGCAGATATTTTGCATGACTGTTCTATTTCGGTAGATAAAGGCCAAATAGCCGTAATTGTGGGGCCAAATGGGGCAGGGAAATCAACCGCAATGAAAGCACTTTTTGGCATGTTAGATTTGCGAAAAGGTGTTGTAACACTTGATGGGCAAGACATTACAAATATGTCACCTCAAGAAAGAGTTGCCGCTGGTATGAGTTTTGTACCGCAGGTTAATAATGTATTTCCGACAATGACAGTTCAAGAAAATTTGGAAATGGGCGGCGTATTAAGAGATGATGATTTGACGGCTACAATTGATGAAATATATGATCTTTTTCCGATTTTAAAAGAAAAACGTAATCAGGCCGCTGGTGAATTATCTGGTGGGCAACGCCAACAGGTGGCCGTTGGTCGTGCGTTAATGACTAACCCAAAATTGCTGATGCTTGATGAACCTACCGCTGGCGTGTCGCCTGTCGTGATGGACGAATTGTTTGACCTAATAATTGAAATAGCTAATACAGGTGTTTCGATTGTTATGGTTGAACAAAACGCAAGACAAGCGCTTGAAATTGCCGATCAAGGTTACGTTCTTGTGCAAGGTCGTAATCGGTTTACTGACACGGGGCAGGTATTATTGGACAATCCCGATGTTCGCAAATCATTTTTAGGAGGGTGACTTAATGGTAGACTATCTAAATTCAATATTTTTGCTTCTTAATTATTTAATTGTGCCTGGCATTGCATATGCTTGCCAATTGGCACTTGGCGCATTGGGCGTAACGCTAATTTTTTCTGTGCTACGGTTTTCAAACATTGCTTTTGGAGAAATGATGTCTAGTGGGACGATGTTCACTATTTTCATCATTTGGGGAATGCAGGCAATGGATATGTCCTTTCGGCCTGTTCCAAGTTGAATTATTGCCTTAACTTTTGCGGCAGTGCTTAGTATCGCATTGGCTCTATTAACAGATAGAACCGTTTATCGCTTTTATCGAATTAAACGAGTTGACCCAGTAATTATGCTCATTGTTTCGATGGGTGTAATGTTTACAATGGCAGGCTTAACTAGGTTCTTCATTGGCACTGAAGATCGTGTATTTGCAGATGGCGCTAGGTTTATTCTTAAGGCTCGAGATATGAAAGAAACTTTAGGGTTAAGTGAAGGTGTAACGGTTAAAACATCTCAAGTCATTACGGTTGTGATGACTCTAGCTTCAGCGATTTGGCTTTTCTGGTTTCTTGGAAAAACAAAAATTGGGAAAATGATGCGCGCTTTTTCTGATAATAAAGATCTTGCATTATTATCTGGAATTAACCCCGAGCGTATCATCAGGTTAACTTGGATAATTGCTGCCATATTGGCTACCATTGCTGGTACATTATATGGACTTGATAAGAGCTACAAACCATTTGTTTATCAACAATTGTTATTGCCTATCTTTGCCGCTGCAATTGTTGGTGGTCTTGGAAACCCACTCGGTGCTGTTGTTGGTGGATTTGTTGTCGCTTTTTCGGAGGTGATTTTGACCTATGCCTATACAAAATTTTTACATTATACGCTTCCTGCTAGTTGGGTGCCTGATGGATTGGTTCAGTTTTTACCGACCGATTATAAATTTGCAATCTCATTCATGATCCTTGTATTGATATTGATTTTTCGACCGACAGGAATTTTAAGGGGTAAACTTCAATGAAACTATTACGAAATCCAGTTTTTTTATTTTTGTTATATGGTACTTGCATATTGGCTATTGGGTTGTACCAAAGCCCTTCATTGGCACTGAGCATTCTCGCGCTTGGGCTAATCTCCGCTATTATGTCGCTTGGGGTAAACATTCAATGGGGATATGCAGGGTTGCTCAACATTGGTGTGATGGGGTTTGCAGCTATTGGCGGTGCTTCTGCTGTTTGGGTGGCCGCAGACCCTGTACCTGAAGCTTGGGCTGCGGGGGGTATTGAGCTTGCCTATGTTGGCTTAATCATCATATCTACCATTGGTTCTATTATAGTGTTGAATCGTTTCTTTACAGAGAAATCATTGCTTAGAACCATTGCAAAATTTGCAATAATTTTTATAAGCTATTTGATTGTTAGGCCCTTATTTACCGCTGCTGTTGAGAGTATAGAAGCGGTTAACCCAACGATATCTGGCTTTTTGGGTGGTTTTGGTGCGCCAATAGTGTTTTCATGGGTTATTGGTGGGCTTATTGCCGCTATGATTGCATGGCTGATTGGCAAAGTTGCTCTTGGACTTAGAGCCGATTATTTAGGCATTGCAACACTTGGAATTGCAGAGATTTTGATTTCTGTTTTAAAAAATGAAGATTGGCTTACAAGAGGCGTTAAAAATGTAGTTGGGCTTAAACGA